>CAYVZL010000036.1:0-3416 GCA_964456465.1 Microcaldota archaeon | reverse complement strand
GCTATCGGATTGAATGCGTAAGCCATATATACTCTCACGTGTTTATTATTTAAAAATGTTTGCTGTAAAGTGATTGCATGGTCGAACTGCTCGACATATTCTGGGGGTTAGTATATATCATCTCCTTCTTGGGCAGTCTCAGTTTTGGCTATCTAATCCTGAGATTCAACATCCCGGACATCAGGATTGTCCCTCGTGAGGCGAAATTGGGCCTATCTG
Organism: Microcaldota archaeon; assembly: GCA_964456465.1. Taxonomy (GTDB): domain Archaea; phylum B1Sed10-29; class B1Sed10-29; order B1Sed10-29; family CAYVZL01; genus CAYVZL01. The sequence continues at coordinate 3,197 of CAYVZL010000036.1, read as the reverse complement.
GCATTATAGGGATAATACTCTTCGCGCTCTCGCTGGTCATGTCCTATTTCATCGGCCTGAACTTCCTCATATTCATACCGTTATGGACGCTGGTCTTCACCGGCCTGTTCGAGCTGAAGCAGATGGCGTTCGGCAGGAAAGAGGTCACGGTAGCCATACCTATCTTCAAGATGGAAGTGCCGCCTGAGCCGGAGAAGAAGGTCCAGGTCAGGCCCAGAACAACGCCGCCCCGAGTGCTGGAAGAGCGCCAGATATCCGAGAGGGGCGCCTTTGTCAGGGAGAGCTATAGCCCAGAGGAGGAGAAGCTGATTGTGGAGAAAACAGAGCCGGTAAAGCAGGAACCAGAGAGGCCGGAAATAATACCCCAAGAAGAGCAGAAGTACGTACAGTCGGCCAGGGAAAGATTCAGGGAGAGACTGGAGCAGCAGAGGATGGAGGAAGAGGCGAGAAAGGCCAGGCAAGAGGCGATGGGTGTGCCTGCGGGGAAGCCTATCGAGAGCAGGGCGGAAGAGAGCGAAAGAAGGAGAAGATACTCTGAGAGAAGGGGCGAGATGATAGAGGAAGTCAAGACCGATATGTTCAGGGCCAGCGAGAAGAAGGAACGAGAGCGCTATGAGAGGGAGCTGTTCAAGGAAAGCGCCCCTGCCTCCGAACTGTCTATCGAGGAGCTGAGCGAAGGACTGGACGTAGAGGATTTGGAGAAGATAGGCTCGCTGGATGAGTTGGGCGGCCTGGAAGGGATGGGCAGCATAAGCGACAGGGACATGGAGACTTTAGCAGGGATAGCGAAAGGGGAACTGGCCGGTGTTTCTGAGAGGGAGAAGATACCAAGGGAGAAGGGGCTTGGCTGTCCTAAGTGCCGCTCGACCAAAAGTACTATCGTCTACTGCCCTTATTGCGGGAAAGGTTTCTGCTCCAACTGCTCTGACAAGATAGAAAGGAAAGGCGAGCTAGTGTTCTATGGCTGCCCGCACTGCAAGAAGGACGTTATAGTCAAGGGCGAGGTCTAGGCTTTTTTTGTGACATATGGGAAGGCGAACACGTTTTCTGAGACATGCAGCGGAGGCCGGACCAGGTCCACCTTAAGTCTTCCCTCCTCATCCACATATTCCTCGTTGACATTGACCGCGACCACTCTCCCTATTATAATCACATGGTCTCCGTACTTCTTCGCGTCCTCGAGATAGCATTCGATATGGGCCACACATTCAGTAAGTCTGGGAGGACCAACTTTTTCGGATTTGCTCGTCTGTAAGCCAGCCCTCTCGATCTTAGAGACCTCGGCATCCCACTTCTCTCCAGCTATCCAGACCTTCTCGAGCATTTTCTCAGTAGGGATATTCACAACGAACTCCTTCTTCCTCATCAGGTTCCAGTAAGAGTGCTTGTTGACCCCTATGGCCACCATCAAGAGCGGCGGGTCGAAAGAGACAGGAGAGACGAAAGAAAAAGGCGCGACATCCGGCTTTCCCTTTGAGTCGACGGTCGTAACTAGAACCGTTAGCCGGGGAGACATCAATTTCCAGAATTCTCTTAAGTCGAACATCTGACCTCACCAATGGGCGAGTCCCTGTAAACGGACTCCTGCGTTCCGATGATAGTTTGAGTGGTGCTGTGCATGATTCTCAACCTTTAGGAATGCCCACGTGCTTTAGCCGTGGGTAGTTTACTCGTACATGGACGGATAATCTTCGCTGACCTTTTGATAGACTCCGCCCTCTTTCTTAATCTGGTCTATCATCTTCTTCATCTTCGTCTCTATCACGCCCGCTTCCTCGAGAAGAGCCTTTATATCGACTTTGAGTCCTATCAGAGCATCCAGCTTACTTAGCAGGACAGCAGAGGCCCTAGGGTCAGGATAGCCTCCTTTGGATTCGGCTAAGAGGCTGAACGCAGGGAAATTTTCTGAGGCGCATTTGGCCAGAAGAACGCCCGATACGCCAGTAGTAACGCCTTCCTGGATTAGCTTGATCTTCTTGGTTTTTAGATAGTTGGCCATCTCCTCGTTGGAGGCTATGCCGTAGATGTCCGGACTTGCCTCCTTCTGGCTCGACATTCCAGCGAGAGACACGATCTGCTTTATGCCCTTCTGCTTTGCGAAACTTAGAATCAGCTCGGATAGGTCGTGGACAGAGCTGGCAGGCACGACAAACTCGGCGAACAGGACGCAGAAATCAGCCTTCTTGTCGCGGTAGATGCGCGCAGGGAAATAGGGTTTGCCTTGGTGTATCGTGGTCATGGGCGGGAACTTGTCCGACATGATATAGCCTATCGGCTCCATGTTCCGTTTCTCGACGATGTAACCCGCGGCGATGGTGCCCACAAGCCCGATGCCCGGAAAACCTTCGATAAGTATGTAGTCTTTGAGATTGACTTTTTTTGTGAGAACTATTTCAGGATGCATCGGTTACCACCGTATAATATTGTAATAGTATTTATATAAGTATATCCTATTAATAACATTGTATTCGGAGGTAATCTAATGAAAGCAATTCCGTTTGTGTTTGTTATTGGAGTGATTGTTCTTCTCAGCTGCGTGGGGCAAGAGCCCGTACAGCCAGGGACCACAGGAACTGTCTACTTTTCTATAACTGATAAGCAGCTGGACATGGCCAACGTGACCAGCGTTGACGTGACCGTAGATAAAATCGAGCTGCACCAGAAGGCAACTGAACAGGTGAGATGTAGGCTGTCTCTGTGCGATTGTAAATGCCACTTAGAGGGCCAGACGCCAGAAGAACTCAATGGCACTCTCTGCGGGATAAACTGCTTGGGAGAGTTCAACGTCACTGGCTGCAAAGTTATTGACAATGCCTGCGGAGAAGTGCGCGTTGGAGAGAACGCCTCGGAAAGCGGAGATGATGGGGGCGCCTGGATTACAGTCCTGAACGAGTCCAAGACCTATGACCTGCTACAGCTAACGGGCGTCGAAGAGCTCGTGAGTTCGGTGGATCTCAAATCTGGCGAATACAATATAATCAGGCTCTACATATCCGATGTGAAAGTAGTCCTGAATGACGTAGAACAGATAGCAAAGTTGCCTAGCGGGAAGATTGACATAAACATCGCCTTTATGGTGACTGCCAACAAATCTTCGATAGTGAAGCTCGATTTCAACCTGAACGACTCGCTGCATATCACGGGCGATGGAACTATCATCATAGCGCCGGTGATAAAAATAGATGTCAGTAAAAATG
>CAYVZL010000035.1:0-3623 GCA_964456465.1 Microcaldota archaeon | reverse complement strand
TGAGCATGCAGCTTGGCTTTAGTCACGCAGTCCTTGAAAGTCCCCTTTACTTTAATCAGGTTGCCGTTATAGGCTAAGACCTGCGCCAGTTTCCCTTGCGGAGTGTCTGCCGGTACAAACACATCGCACTTCATATCGGCTTTCGCGGAATAGGCAGATACGCTCGCTGCCATGTTGCCTGTAGAAGCGACTGTTGTAGTCTTGAAACCGTGCTCAGCAGCCTTTGTAATCACAACGCAAGAGCCCCTGTCCTTGAAAGAGCCGGTCGGATTGACCCCCTCGAATTTCAGGTAAAGCTCGTTCAGGCCCAATAGTCTGCCTATATTGTCCGCCTTATAGAGCGGAGTATTGCCCTCGTTTAGCGTAATCAGTTCTCTTTCTATCGGCAGGGCTTCCTTGTATCTCTGAAGACCTATCCCTTTCAGTTTCGGCTTTCCTACTTTCCGCTGGACCTCAAGGACCTCGCCGCAGTCGCAGGTATACCTAATTTGCTCTTCCGGATATTTCCTGTTGCATCGAGTACAGACTAGCATTCTATCTCTTCCGCTCCCTTCAGGCTATCGTTAACCATTCTGGCAATATTAACTTTTTTCTCCTCCTGCTTTATCCTATTTAGATTGGCTCTTGTCGAGGGTTTGCTCGGGACGATGGAACAGCACATAACTGGTCTCGTGGATGTATCAAATAGGCCAAATTCTCTCGATATTTTGATGGTCTCGACCTTGTCAAAACCTATCAACGGCCTTATAACGGGAATAGAGACGGCCTCATCCAACGCCAATAGGTTCCATGACGTCTGTGAAGCCACCTGCGCCAGACTTTCCCCGGTAACCAACGCCTTTGCTCCCAGCTTCTTCGCTAGTTTTTCTGCAACTCTGTACATCATCCTCTTGCAGAACAAACAGCAATATTTTCTCTCACACTTCTCAGCAAACTTGGCAAGGCTCTCTCCGTGCGGCACTATCCATATCCTCTTGAAACCCAGCTTCCTGGCCGCGTCGATGGCTCTTTTCTTTGTTGTATCGTCCGCATAAGGCGCGTTATCGAAATAGACGGACACCAAGTCCAGCTTTCTTTTCATCAGATAACCCGCTACCGGCGAGTCTATCCCACCAGACAATAATAGGACGGCTTTCATGTGCTCACTATATTTATATCACCATTTCTTTAATCTAACTATGTATCAAAGGCAGGAGCTATTTTTGGGCAAGAAGGCGCAAGACACGCTGTTTAAGGCAAATGTCCTTCTTATCGGTTGCGGGGCGCTGGGCTCGAATATTGGGATAGGGTTAGCCAGGGCCGGAATAGGTAGCATAACTCTGGTTGATAGGGACATAGTGGAAGAGGAGAACTTAGGGACGCACCAGTATCCTCACCAAGAGATAGGTCTGCCCAAGGCTATCGCACTAAAGCAGAGGATACTCGAGATAAACAAGGAAATAAAGGTCGAGGCATTTGTCGCAGATGTGAACAAGACCAATATAGAAGGGTTTGTCAGGGGGAGGGACTTGCTTTTGGATGGAGCGGACAACATGAGGACACGATTTTTGGTGAACGACGCCTGTGTCAAGAACAAAGTGCCATGGATATATGGTTCGTGCGTAAAATCAATTGGAGCTACTGCTGTTTTCTATCCAGGCGGTCCGTGCTTCAGGTGCGTTTTCCCAAAGGTTCCGAATATGTTGGAGACATGCGACACCGTTGGAATACTCTCAACGCTTCCGCCGATAATAGCGAACATGGAGATTACTGAAGCGATAAGAGCAATTACGGGCATGACGGATCAGGAGTTGGTTTTTTACGACGCTGTGAAAAACAGTGTTGAGAAGGTTGTGCTCAAGAAAGTAAAAGACTGTAAAGCCTGTTCCAAACACGATTATGAGTTTCTCAAATCAAAACTGAGAGAAACAACTGTCTTATGCGGAAGAAACTCCGTACAGGTGTTTCCATCGCGACCACTGAAGATTGAAGAGCTCATGCACAGGCTGCAGGGGAGCGAGGTGGAGATTCTGGGCGGAAACCTATATCTAATGAGCTTCAAGGTAAAGGATTACGTTATAACTGTTTTTGAAGATGGCCGGGCCCTCGTCAAAGGTACGTCAGATGAGAAGAAAGCTAAGAGCCTTTATTCGAGATACGTGGGAGCATAAGCTTTAAATATAACGGTGTTATAAAAATTAGTCATGCGGCCTTTCTGCGAAGTTGTTGTCAAGGAAGTGCTACCTGCCGTCAGGAGCATCCTTGCGAAAGAGCTAAAAGATTCTGGAATGACTCAGGAAGAGATAGCCAAAGCTCTGGGGATAACACAGGCGTCCGTTTCTCACTATCTAAAGCAAGCGAGAGGGAAGAACGTCAGAATGTTTGAGGATAAGCCTAGGTTAAAGAAGAGGTTGAAAGAGACGGCAGAGAGGATTAAGGAGAAAAAAGCGAACCCAGTGATGGAGTTTTGCGTAGTATGCAAGGATGTTAGGAAGGAAATAATCTGCAAATTCCACAGAGACAGCACGCCTGGCTTAAAAACTTGTGATATCTGTTTCACGATGGAAGTGTGCAAATGATATACTTGGATCATGCTGCGACTACTCCGGTAAGGAAAGAGGTTTTGGAAGAAATGCAGCCTTACTTCTCTAAAAAGTATGGGAATGCCTCAAGCCTCCATGCATTGGGAAGAGAAGCCAGCAGGGCTCTGCAGGAAGCCAGAGCTAAAGTGGCTGACGTCATAAACGCCATGCCTGAAGAGATTTACTTCACGAGCGGCGGAAGCGAAGCGGATAATACGGCAGTTAAGGGACTAGCTTTCGCAAACAAGGACAAGGGGAACCATATAATCATCAGCTCGATAGAACATGATGCGGTACTGAACACATGTAAATTTCTTGAGGAGACTGGTTTTGAAGTCACTTATCTCCCCGTAGATAAATACGGTTTTGTGGACTGTGAGGACATTGAAAGGGTAATCACAAAAAAGACGATTCTGATTTCTGTTATGCATGCTAACAATGAGATAGGGACGATAGAACCGATAGCGAACATCGGCAGTCTCGCCCAGGAGAAAGGGGTGTATTTCCATACAGATGCAGTCCAGACTTTTGGGAAGATACCTATAGATGTCGAGAAAATGGGGATAGACCTGCTCTCCGCTTCCTCTCACAAGATTTACGGGCCAAAGGGAGTGGGCGCGCTCTATGTCAAGAAAGGGATTGAAATACAGCCGCTGATCCACGGGGGCGGGCACGAAGGGGGTCTGCGCTCGGGGACAGAGAATGTGGCAGGGATAGTCGGTTTCGGGAAGGCCGCTGAATTGGCTGAAAACGAGCGCGCTATCGAGGCTGGAAGGGAGATAAAACTCAGGGACAAGCTGGTGAAAGGGGTGCTCAAGATAAAGAACTCCTATCTCAACGGCCATCCGACAAACAGGCTGCCGAACAATGCTAATTTCTCATTCAAGTTCATCGAGGGAGAGGGACTAGTGCTTGATCTGGACGGCTACGGAATAGCTAGTTCGACCGGCTCTGCTTGTTCTACCAAATCTTTGGAGCCGAGTCATGTCTTGCTGGCCATAGGACTAAAGCACGAAGAGGCACATGGATCGCTAAGACTAACGCTTGGAAGAGACACGAAGG
>CAYVZL010000034.1:0-3731 GCA_964456465.1 Microcaldota archaeon | reverse complement strand
AATGCTCCAGGTCTTTTTCATGACGCCCGATGTTGGCGGATGGACTTGGCAGGGACTGTGGAACGCGGTAGCTGAAGCAGTGGTTGGCGGAGTCTTGCTGCTGGGCGTGGTCCTTATTATCATAGGCCTGATGCTGCTAGTTTTGTGATTTAAATGGTACGGAGAAAGTGGATTGTTCCATTTAAAGAGGGGCAGAGATTCCCAGAGATTAGGAGAGCGCTCCAAGAGAACAGACCCGTGTCCAGAGAGGCGGTTGATCGACTGATAAAACAGAACAAAGGGAATATGGCGCGAATCCGGCAGGAAAATATCTATAAAGCTGCCGAAAAGGCGGGTTTCAAGAGGCAAGAGGCATGGGAATTTATTCGGGGGAATGCCGTAAGAAATGTAATACGAATGCAGCTCAACCCACAGAGAATGGCCGATGCAGAGCAAGAAATAAATGACGCCATGCATGAGAGCGGCGGAAGAATAGAAGTATTTGTTGAAAAATGCGAGGGGATTTCCAACAGATATGGGAATGAGGCCCTTCGCGAAAGACAGAGGCTAAAGAGATTATAATTCTTGTTTTACTATATCTCCAGGTTAGTATTATGACTAGGATTGCGGTTATAGATAAGGAAAAATGCTTCCCTCAGAAGTGCGGTTATACCTGTATCAAGGTGTGCCCTGGCGTTCGGATGGGCGACAAGACCATAGAGAAGGGAGACAAGGGGTTTCCAGTCATCTCTGAGGAGCTGTGCACGGGCTGCGGCATCTGCGTCAAGAAATGTCCCTATAACGCTATTTCTATAATAAATCTCCCTAGTGAGATGGACAGGCCATTGCATCAGTACGGGGTCAATGAGTTCCGCGTCTACAACATCCCGACGCCTAAGAAGGGCGTTGTCGGGCTAGTGGGGCCTAACGGAATAGGGAAAAGTACCGTCCTCAAGATACTAGCCGGCCAGCTAGTCCCTAACCTCGGTGAGCTGAAGAAGGGCAATTGGGCAAAAGTTCTGGAGAGATACAAGGGGCATGAGATACAAAAGTACTTAGAGGGCGTGTCCAATGGCAAGACAAAGGTAGCCTATAAGCCGCAAGAGGTCAACAGGATACCCGATATCTATAAGGGAACTGTAGGCAAAATGCTCGAGAGGGTGGATGAGAAGAAGATTGCGAAGAAACTCATGAAAGAACTGGATGTCGCTGGCATCTGGGACAAGAAAATTGGCGAGATATCCGGAGGCGAGCTGCAGAGAGTCGCTATAATCGGGACGTTGTGCAAGAAGGCAGACTTCTACTTCTTCGATGAGCCATCCAGTTTCTTGGACATAAGACAGAGGATGAATATGGCCCGGGTCATCAGGGAGCTAGGCGACCAGTCAAGCGTTTTTGTTGTAGAACACGACCTGGCTCTTCTCGATTATCTCACTGACTATATCTATGTGCTCTACGGCAAGCCTGGGGCCTATGGCATAATCTCTAGCCTGAAAGTCTCCAGAACAGGCATAAACGAGTATCTCGACGGGTTCTTGCGCGCGGAGAACATGAGGATTAGGGACCATTCGATTAAGTTCGAGGTCAAGCCGCCAGGTTCGGAATGGAAGAGCAAGAAAAGCTATTCCTACGGCAGCTTTGTCAAGAGATACCCTTCCTTTGACCTAACGGTTGAGGCTGGAGAGTTGAGGAAGGGGGAAGTGATAGGCGTATTCGGGGCAAACGCGATAGGAAAATCCACCTACATAAAGGTACTGGCAGGCCTTGAGGAGCCGGATGAGGGAGATCTGCACTTCAACGTAAAAGTCTCCTACAAGCCCCAGTATATTAATATAAAATTCGATGGCAGCGTTCTTGAGCTCATAGACAAAGAGAAGGATTTGGACAGGGGGCTTTTCGATGCCGAGATAAAGAGGATAGTCGAGGACCTTTTCATGAAACAGGTCGGCGCTCTTTCGGGTGGGGAACTGCAGAGAGTCGCGATAGCAATAGCGCTTTCAAGGAACTGCGAGGTCTGCCTCTTGGACGAGCCCAGCGCCTTCTTAGATATAGAACAGAGGTTCAGGCTGGCTCATCTGATTAAGCGTCTGACTGAGAAGAAGGAAGTGACCACGCTAGTCGTTGATCATGACATAGTCTTTCAGGACTTGGTCTCTAACAGGATAATGACATTCGAGGGTGCGCCCGGGGCCATAGGACATGCGAGGAAGCCGATGGACATGAAAGACGGCATGAACCTGTTCCTAAAGAGTATGGACATGACGTTCAGGAGAGATGAGACAAGCAAAAGACCTCGCGTCAACAAGCCGGGCTCGCAGAAGGACACGGAGCAGAAGGAGAAGGGCGAATACTATTATGACCTCTCTTGAAGACCATATAAACGAGTTCAACCGCGAGCTGAAAAAGATTCCCACTGATTTTGGAAATGAAGAGCTCTATGGCGAGGTTAAAGAAGGACTGTTCGAATCTGTAAAAAAGAGTATTGGCAATGAGAGGAAGGTAGGTATCCTGTTTTCTGGAGGAGTGGATTCGGTAGTCGTTGCGCAGATAGCCAGACAGTTCGCCGATGTTATTTGTTATACTGCCGGTTTGGAAGGCTCGCAGGACTTGGAATACGCAGAGAGAGCGGCTGGGGAGATGGGACTGGAGCATAAAGTCAGGACATTAAAGTACGAAGAAGTCCCGGCTTACATCAAGAAAGTCGTTGGGGCGATAAAGGAGGCTAACATAATGAAGGTCGGTGTCGGTATCCCCATCTTTGCGTCCTGCGAGATTGCAAGAGAGAAGAGGCTATTGGCCGGATTCGGTGGCGAGGAGCTCTTTGTGGGATATGCCAAATTCAAGAAGTTCAGCGACTGGCAGGACCTTCAGAAAAAGCTTTGGGAAGGCCTCTATGCATTAGGGTGGAAGGATAAGTATAGAGATTGCCTCATCGCCAACAAACTAGGCAAGGAAATCAGGTCGCCTCTGCTAGATTTTGATGTAATAAGGACAGTAATGCGGGTCCATCCAAGATACAAGATAAATGAGAGACAGGACAAACTATTGCTAAGGAAGATTGGGAAAGACATAGGACTGCCTGAGTTTGTCTATAACCGACCAAAAAAGGCGACTCAGTACGGTTCTGGCATAGACAAGGCGATAAGAAAATTGGCTAAAGAGAAAAAGATGGAAGTCCAGGACTACTTGGAAACTTTCTTGGAATAGTCCATGAGCTTGTGCGACGGAATCTTGAAATCGGTGCAGTACCTCTCTCCGAACTTTCTCTTTCCGCTATCTGGCCCGAAAGAGATCAAAGTCGGGATTGGGTCTGTTGTGTGTGATTTCTTCTTACAGACCGTGCAGTGGTCTGACGTTATTATAACCAGCTTGTTCTTCAGGTTTAGTCCTCCGATGAACCGATCAGCCGCCTCTATCTGCCTGACTTTCTCGCGGTAGTCGCCGTCATGGCCTGGCGAATCTGTTGCTTTATACAGAACGAAAACGAAATCATTTTTCTTGAATGCTCTCTCCACTGCCCCGCCATTAATCTTTGGCACTTCCATGACTTTCATCCCGACTAACTTGGCTATCCCTTTGTCAAAATGTACATCGTCTTTCCTGAAAAGCGCAGCGGCTCTCATCCCAAACTTCTTGATTTTAGGCACTCTCGATCCCAGCCCTCTCATCAGCAGGAAGTTAGCTTTCTCCCCCTTCAGCGCGCTATAGACTAATTCCATGAAATCGTTGAGCATCTTGGACGATTTCCTGAC
>CAYVZL010000033.1:1301-3855 GCA_964456465.1 Microcaldota archaeon | reverse complement strand
CTAGGGAGAAGACCGAGCAGACGAGCGCTATGCCGAAGGAGAGCGAGAGATAGTCATCCGGGTTATAGTCTATCTTCGCTTGGAAAATATCTTTGGCGAGCTTTTTCCTGAACCCGGCTGAGAAATACCTTGGTGCGAAGGAGAACCTGTCTATCAATGCATCTATTTCATTCATTTTCCCATCACCCTGTTAGAGCTTTGGAAGAAATCCTCGAAACTGGCCGGCCTGCTCTCGAGGAGTTTCATCCTTTCCTTTAATTCCCGCTCAAATTTTTTCTTCCCGAAACTGAAATTAAAGCAGATTTTCTTGAACGGCTCGGTGCCATAGATGTCTTTCCTCTTCAAACGGTCTTTCTTCTGGTCATACTCGAAAAGCTTCACTATATCTAGACTATCTTTCCTGACCGCATCTATCTCTATTATCCTCCTGACATCCTCCGGTCCGTTTCTATAGCGCGTCCATCTTCTCTGTACAACGATTATGTCGAGGGAGCAAAGGTCGGCTTCTGATACGCCCAAGCTCTTCAACCGCGTAAGGCACTCTCGCCCGTTCTGCGCGTGGAAAGTGGAGAACGACCCCTTCCCCTGTCCGGCCAGCATCGTGTTTATCAAGGCCTTCGACTCTTCCGCGCTCCTGACCTCGCCGACTATAATGCGGTCAGGTCGCATCCTAAGCGTGTCTGTAATAAGTTCCTCAAATTTTATCTTGAGATCTTCATTGACCACGAGTTTGACCTGGTGCTTGTGCGGAAGGACTATTTCAGGCGTCTCTTCTATCACTATGATTCTCTCGTTCTTGGGCACAAAGGAGAAGAGCGTGTTCAGAGTGCTTGTCTTGCCCGAGCCCGTGTTGCCGCAGATGAGCATGTTGAAATCGCACTGTACAGCGAGCCAGAGGAAAGCCAGAGCCTCGGAAGTCACTGTTTTGTTGCTGATCAGATCGTAAGGAGTGAACGGCTCTTTGTTGAATTTCCTGATGGTCAGAGTCGCTCCGGAGGATATGGGGCTTATCGCCGCATGGATTCTCCCCAGTTTTATATCTGCGTTCAGTTTAGGCCGTTGCAGCGTCACCCTCCTGCCCAGGCCGCGCGACATCTTGTTAATCAAATCGACTATCTTCTTGCCGTTCTCTATCTGGATATCGCTCTCCAGCCAGCCGAAACTCTTATGATAGACATAGACCGGACTATTCTCATTCAATACGGCTATCTCCTCGAGGCAGCTCTTTCCCACAAAATCGTCCAGCACGGAATAGCCCAGCACCTCTTTTCTAACCTGGCCATTTATGAACTCTTTCTCCTCCTTGCTCAGAATTATGTCGTTTCTCGCGCAATAGCTATCGATTATCTCGCCGATGGTTCTCTCATCATAGTCGTCGGAGCTGTCCCTGAACTCTTCCAGGACTTTTGATATCAGCAGCGCTTCGTCATAGCCTATCTCCCTGATCCGGATAGAGAATACGGGCTCTTCCTTGCCCCGGACTCTCACCACCTGGAAGCCGTCATTGTCCTCCAGTTTCTTCTCAATATCGTATTTAATCTTCCTCCAGCCTATTATCTCCCGTATCCTCTCTTTCTCAAACTCGTCATGCTCCAGGCTGATTGCTTTCTCAGGGCAGGCTTCGATACACCTGCGCCTTCCTGACTCAAAGCATAGGTCGCACTTGGAGAAATAGCTGATTTGCCTGACTACGGCCTTTCTCTCACAAACCTTCAGGCAGTCCCCGCAGCCATTGCACTTTTTCTTGTCTATCGCTATAATCCCGTTGGTCTCGAAAATGGCCTCCCTAGGACAGGAATAGAGGCACTTTTTGTCTTGGCAGGAGCAGTCAAATACCTTATAGTCTTTCTTGTACGGCAGCTTTGGGCAGGCTTCGAGGCATTTCCCGCACTTGGTACATTTGCTCTGGTCTATCACTAATCGCATGTATCTTTACTGAGAAACAGAACATATATGGGTTTTTTGAAAGGATTCGGCTAATCTAGGTTAATCTTCTGTCCCAGTTTGACGCCCGATTTTTTGATGGAACCCTTGGGCAGCTCGATGAAATACTTGGCTTTCTCTTTCGGCATCTCAATCAGCCTGAACGGCCCGACTGTTCGCATATCGACCACTTTCTTCTGACCATCGAGCCAGATTATGTCAAAAGAAAAAAGGACGAAGTAGGAGTGGATTGCCGCCCCTATCTTCGTCTCGCGGTCTAAGAGGAAAACCAGAGCTTTGTCCAGCTTTCTTCTGAGCATGAGTCCTCTAGCCTTTTTGAAGCCTGTATCGGCCAATTCTTTAGCGATAGTTATGTTTCCTATCCTCATGACCAACACTTCCTGATCCTAGACCATACTTTCTGGATCCCGTCTGTCGATTGGATTGTAGTTATTTTCTCAGAGTAATAGAGGCAGTTGGGGTAGGCGCAACTGACGTATTGGCTGCACTCGGTTATCGGGTCTATGTCCACCTGGAAATTTGAGGTGCTGTTTTGTGGTATTGCGCTGTCGTTTGAGTTGAAAGTGACTTTGAGCAGCCAGCGAGTGAGGAACTCGCCGCTTGCATTAAC
>CAYVZL010000033.1:0-1201 GCA_964456465.1 Microcaldota archaeon | reverse complement strand
CTCCGCTCGGAAATATCAGAGTAACATTTATCGTTCCAGCAGCGCCAGCGCCTATCGTTATCTTGAAATCGCCAGAGTCGTTAGAGAGAACATCAGAGGCAGCGGAGGTGAAATTGACATCGAGCCAGTACTGAGTTCCTGTCGCTCCGGTGGCATTTACCGTCCATGTAAGGGAGCAGTTGCCACCTACAAACAGAATGTCGCAAGTTTGAGGATTACCTCCCGTTGCCATCCACACATCATTAAGGTAATAGCTGCCATCACTTCCCCCAACCACCCACATATCCCCCTCATGAACATACTCACCAAAGCCACCCCTTTTATTGAACTTGCTTGTAGTGTTAGTCACCTGTGTCCAGCTAGCCCCATCACTCGACCTCCATACATCATTAACGTAAGAGCTGCCATTATACCCCCCAATCACCCACATCAAGTCATTAAATACATAAGCACCAAAACTGCCCCTCCCTGAAAACTTGCTTGTAGTGTTAGTCACCTGTGTCCAGCTAGCCCCATCACTAGATTTCCACACATCATTAAGAGAGGTAGCTCCAGTATCCCCCCCAACCACCCACATCGAGTTGTTGTACACATATGCACCAAATCTGGACCTCTCTGTGAACTTGCTCGTAGTTTCAGTAACTTGCGTCCAACTAACTTTATCTATCGCACTAAATGGCGTTGCCTCAATCGCCGTACTCACCAGCATATTTGGATTCAATCCAGCGCTGCTGTTGTACCTTAATGTTGCATTAACATTTCCACAAAATGCATTGCTTGCGCCTTTGCAGGTTATATTCGCACTGACATTAAACAGATAGTTCCTTCTTACAAGTTCGGAACTAAGCGGAGCAGGCGTTACTAGCGAGACGTTCAGCCAGCCAGCAGGATAGGTTATGTTTATCTGGAAATTGCCCGTGTCATTTGCAGGAACGCTCAAACTATCCGAGGTGAAGTTGACGTCCAGCCAGTACTGGGCGGGCGGGGTGCCTGTAGCATTAACTACCCAGGTGAGCTGACATATTTGATTCTGAGTTAGAGTACCGCATGAAATGGGGTTAGTAGAAGTGCTATACATCCTGACTTCATTAGTAGTAGATGTCATCCCAATAACCACCTCATTCTTCCCATCATTATTCGCATCCCCAATAGCAACAGACCGAACATCAATAGGAGTATCGCTTATATTCGTCTCCACCCA
>CAYVZL010000032.1:0-4243 GCA_964456465.1 Microcaldota archaeon | reverse complement strand
ATCGCTATTACTTTCTGTACAGAGCGCGCCAACTGCTCGGTAAGGAAACCTAAGCCCGGCCCTATCTCAAGGACCGTATCAGAAAACTCGAGCTCGCCATAGCGGACCTCCCTTTCTATCACGCCAGAATCTATCATGAAGTACTGGTCTAATACAAAAGAAGGACGAAAGCCGTAACGCACCATCAGCGAGTTCAGCTTATCTCTGAGGTTGATATTCCTCACTCCTCGGCGGCCTGATGAACAGATGGTACTTGGATTTTCCCTGGAGCTCTTCTATGATCCTCTCGGTTATGACCCTAATCGGATCGGGCATCAGGTTTATCCTAGTGCCAATATCCTTGAAGCTCTCGAAAGGCTTCTTCTCGCGCTGGTTTACGATGTCCCACATGTGCTTTTTCCCTATATTAGGCAGTAACTCCAACGAGTGCTGTCTCACGCTGATTGGGCCGGCCTTGTTGAAGAACTCTATGTATTTCGCCTCGTTCCTCTTGACCAGTTCCCCGACAACAGCCTTCAGCTCGTTCCTGCCCGTGACTGTCAGCCTCTCGTAAGCTAATCTGCCCTTTATGAACTGGACTTTGTCCCGCTTATCAGGTCCGATATAGATACGTTCGCGCAGAAGCAGCGGTGACTCTGGCCTTGGCACTAGTTCCAGCAAAGAGAAGTAGGTCTCACCGAGGGCTTGCGCTATAGGTTCCTTGCGGAACGCGTCTGCATATCCATTCTGCAGATAATCCAAAACTATTGCGTAGTCCTCTCTGAACATATGAATCTCTCATTCCAACTCAGCTGCTATGTCTAGTATTTTTTTGACTTGCTCGTCTTTTAAGCCTAACCTCGTTTTCTCAAAGATAAGCCTGAGCTCTTCCTTGGTCTTTGGTCTGACATCCATTATCCTGACTGCTATCTTCTCATCTATGCCCAAATCAGCCAGCTTCTCTGCCGCCTCTTTGAGCTTGCGCGGCCCTATCTTGCCGAACTCCTGCGCATATTCCAGCGTCACTTTCTGCTCGTAGGTCAATTCGCCTCTCTCTTTCCGCTCTTCCAGTATCTTCTTGACCTCTGATACTGTCACGGGCCTTTCCGATACTTTCTGTTTTCCTATCGCCATAATATCACTTCTGCAATCGCAAATGGGCCGGGTGTACTATAATGTTCTTGTCGGCGTGCATGTCCTGGATCCTGACGAAATAACAGGTGCCCTGCTTGCCCGTTATTATGCCCGTCTTCCCGCTGAATCTCCTGAACGGCATGCCAGTATGGACCGATGAATCTACGGCCACGTGCACCCTGTCCCCCACATGGAAACTGTGGAGCATCTTGTTGACCGTGGGCCTTCCCTTCTCTCTCTTCGTCTTTTTGTATTTGGCCCTGGTCCCGCATCTGACGCCCCTGTGCTTGTGGTGTACCATGTTATCTCTCCTATTTTAGTTATCATGGAATATATTTATATATGTTACTACTCATAAGTTACTACATGGATGAAGAAACCATATACGAGTTCGCTATAGCGTTAGTTATAATCTTCATGGCTTTTAACTATTTGTATCCCGGAGCCGCTTTCTTCACGACTCTAATCACCGCCATCGCTCTATTGGGGGTCGTTCTATTCATCAAAGGCCTAATCCAGTACGTGGCAGGCAAGAACAAGGAGAATATCTGGGCAGGAACAATCCTCATCATGCTGGTCGTTATCCTCTTTGGCGGCCTTCCGACAGTCATCAACGCGTTCAAGTTCGTGGCAGCTTTCGTGCTTATAGTGATAGGCAACGGACTTACCTATCTCGCTTCTTTGGTGTAAAATTTCGACAACACAAAGTTTTTAAATCAGTCTTTCCTACTCTTTCTCGGTGACGCGCGTGCAGAATCTCCTAGAGATGTTTAACGAGGAGGAGCAGAAGCTTTCTAAGTTCGGAGTCAAGGATTTGCACAAGCTGAAGTATGTCTACGACTCGACCACTTCCAACAACTACAATAGAATGCGGTTCGAACTCAGGAGCATCTTCGCTCTCATAGAATCGATGGAGCCTAAAGAGCTGAAAATAACGATAGACGACAGCTTCAAGAAATTAGAAAAACTGGAATTCAATCCGACAATATCCGGCCCGAACATCAGCCTGCGCGACAAACTGAGGAGAGACTTTTCTATCTGGTACAAGCCGACGTTCTATATCCCGACGGTCAACTCGGCCCGGGCCATAACAGCCGACTTTGTGATAATGAGGGGGATCCATGGTTCTATGTACGAGCTGGACCCGGACCTGAAGAAACAATTGTACTCTTACGAATTCCTATCCAACTCCACATTGAGGGACATCGCGATAAAGTTACTGGGCAGCCTGAAGACCATTAGCCTGGGGGTCTTGTGCAAGAAAGCGTTTATGCCCTCTGACTTGAGCGAGATAAAGATAGCCAATTTCTACCTCAAGGCGAACAGGCTGATGCTGTTATCCGAGGACTATCTCCCGGACAACCTTAAGATGAGCCTGCCGGTGAACGTCACTTATGCGGAGAATGTGGACATGAACGCGCAGAAGTTCGTAGAGGCGGCCAAGAAAGTGCTCTGAGATCTACTTTTTAAATAAGCCGTAGACATAGACAATAAAACATGAAACTAGGTAGTAGATGAGCAAGTTTATTAAAAGATTTGGCGTGCTGTAAGCCACAGACAGCACGACGGGCGTTCCCGGCCCATTGGATATGGTCTCTTTGTCAGCGAATGGTAGCGGATACTGATATTGCGTGATATATGGTCCGAAAACATAATTGGCAACATATAGGATGGCAACAGAAATTATCAGAAATATTACTAACTTTGGCAGGTTTGGCTTTAGAAACTTGATAGAATCCATATTTATGATTACTGCCCGCTTAAATTTAAATCTTATGTTATGGTTAGGCTACCGGCGACCGAAAGCTTTAAATATTAGTTTGTGAGAACTTTATAAGCTTATCGAAAAGCTCTGTTTCTTTCACAATAGAAAATGCGTCAGTGGATAGTGAAAACATGAAATCGATAGGAAAGGTTGTCTCTATATCCGACGGCAAGCTGGTCGTGAGGGCGGACGACTTAGTCAAGCCAGGGACCAAGATATTCGACGAGAGCGGGAACTTCGTCGGCATCGCAGTCAACTATTTCGGCCTCACGAAGAAGCCTTACCTGCTGGTATCGCCCAAGAAGAAAGCCGAGCCGTATAGGGGGAAGGAGCTTTTCGCCTAATATATGGGGATGATTATTTTGGATAAAGCTAAGGAAGTGAAGAAGATGCAAGAACCACAGACACAAGCACAGGCAGCGGGTCTAGCGTGCCCTGACTGCGGAAGCAAAGAACTGAAGAGGGATTATGCTAGAGCGGAGATTATCTGCAACAAATGCGGGTTGGTATTGGATGACAACATTATAGATTCGGGTCCTGAGTGGAGAGCTTTCGACTCGGACCAGGCGAGCAAGCGTGCCAGAACAGGTGCCCCTATCAAGTACACAAAGCCGAATAAAGGGCTGGCAACAGAGATAGACCAGTACAATAGAGACATCCGCGGGGTAAAGATATCCTCCCAGTCAAGAGCCCAGATGTACAGGCTGAGGAAATGGCACAAGAGAACATCAATCTCCTCGTCTATGGAGAGGAACCTGGCGATAGCGCTCTCGGAGCTGGACAGGATAGCCTCTTCTCTTAGCCTTCCTTCCAACGTGAGGGAGGCAAGCGCTTTGCTGTACAGAAAGGCCGTGGAGAAAGGACTTATCAGAGGGCGCCTGATTGAGTCTGTTGTAGCTGCCGTACTGTATACTATCTGCAGGCAATACTTGATACCTCGTACTCTGGACGAGATATCTGAGATTTCCGGCATCCACAAGAAGGAGATAGGGCGTACCTATCGTTTTCTGAAGAGAGATTTGGGAATAGTCATGCCTCTGACCAATCCGACCCACTATATCCCGAGATTCGCCTCGGATTTGGGCCTATCGGGCAATGTCCAGGAGAAGGCCAGGGAGATACTGGAACTGGCCATCAAACAGGGCCTCATATCCGGACGCGGTCCTACTGGAGTGGCTGCTGCAGCGGTCTATATCGCCGGAGTCCTGATGGGCGAGCGAAAGACGCAGAAGGAAGTAGCCGATACTGCTGGCGTCACCGAGGTCACTATCCGGAACAGGTATAGAGAACTCAAGGACAGGTTGGGTCTGGATGTCCCGGCCTAACTTAAACCTTTTTATCTTTATTTATCCTAATTTTGAGCAT
>CAYVZL010000031.1:0-5320 GCA_964456465.1 Microcaldota archaeon | reverse complement strand
GCTCTTCCTTAGCCTCTGGAGCCTCTTCGGCCTTTGCCTCAGGAGCGACGCCGGCTTCAGCAGCCGCAGCAGCCTTCGCAGCATCGGCAGCCGCCTTAGCAGCCTCTTCAGCCTTGTGCTTCGCATCCAGCTTGGCTTTGGCTTCGGTCTTCTTTTTCTCAATCTCTTCCTTAGTGACCTCTCTAAGCTTCTCCTTGCCTTCTATCTTGGCATCAAACATTCCCTGGTCTATCTCTCTTATGATATCTTTCGGTTCCTTCCCATCGATGGTGACCCCGAGCGTGACGCAGGTCCCGACGACCTCTTTCAGCGCGGCCTTAGGAGTCCTGGACAATAACGCGTCCTTCTTGGACCTGGAAACCTTAATCAGCTGGTCGATAGCGATGTCTCCTACCTTCTCTTCCTTGGCCTTCCCCGAGCCCTTCTCTATCGCCATCTCCTTCTTGATCAGAGCAGCGACCGACGGAGTGCCTATCTCTATCCTGTAATCTTTGGTAGCCGGGTTGACTATGATCTTCACCGGAACGGTAGTGCCTGCAAAGTCCTTTGTCTTCTCGTTGATCTCAGCCACCACCTTCCCCGTATTTATCCCCATCGGCCCCAGCGCAGGTCCTATCGGTGGGCCTGCAGTGGCTTTTCCGCCCTCAATCAACGCTGAAATAGTCTTTTCCATCTTAGCTCGCCTTTTGTACCATCCTAACAGAAGAAGCATCGACCGTCACGGGTATCGGAACAGCTGCCTCGATTATCTCAACGGTAATCTTCTCCTTGCTCTCATCAACCCTAATGACCCTGGCCTTCTCTCCCTTGAAAGCGCCAGATGTTAATTCTACTATGTCTCCCCTCTCGATTCCCTGGGTCAAGGATTTGGTCTCGAAGAAGTGTTCTATCTCTTCCGGACGAATGACGCCTGTGACTATGCCCCTCACGTGCGGCGCTTTATAGACCAGCTTCCTCACGTCCGCCTCGCTCTCCGCTTCAAGTATGAGATATCCCTTCAGACCGTCGATTACCGCAATCGCCGAAACCTTCTCTTGCGCATGCTTCATCTTGTTGCTAAGAGTTTCGGCTACTATCTTCTCTTGACCCAGGGTAGTTCTTATTCCAAACAGCATTTTTATCACTGAAATAGCCATCTGATCGATTCTATTACGTATCCTATCGCTCCGATCAGCAGTATCCCTAATCCGGTCACTTTCGCAACAAAGCTGAAGTCTTCCATTTTTGGCTTTTTCGCGAGCTTAAGAACACGAACAGCACTGTATAAAAAGGACCTTATTCTGCCCCTTTGTTCTCCCCCCATTCGTCTCACTAGATGTTTCTAATGTCCAAATCCTCTGCAATCTTCTCCGGCTCGATATCCAGATAACCCATCTTTCCGCCAGAGATCAGGACCATTGCCTGAATAGAGTTCTTTGGCATGTCATCCTTGATCATCGCTCCCCAGATTATGTGGGAGTTCTGGTGTATCTTGGATGCGACGGCCTCACAGATCAGTTCCGCCTCTCTCAGCGTCATGTCCGGCCCGCCTATTACATTCACCAGCGCCTTGTTCGACTCGCTCACGTCTATGTCCAGGAGGGGGCTGTTCAAAGCCTCTTCCACCGCCTCGAGAGCCCGTGTTTCACTGTTCGAGTTGCTGGTTGATTCGCCCAGACCTATCATGGCTGCTCCGCCCTTCGATAGCACGGTTCTAACGTCAGCGAAATCCAGATTGACTAGGCCCGGTTTTGTGATCATTTCCGTAATCCCCTTTACTGCGTTCGTAAGGACTTCGTCAGCCACCCTGAACGCGGCGTTGAGAGGCAACTCAGGCACTATCTCCAGCAGCTTGTCATTCGGTATGACTATAACCGTGTCCGCCTCTGCCTTGAGTTTCTTCAGGCCGTCGAGAGCGTTTTCCATCCTCTTCCTCCCTTCGACTGAGAACGGGAGAGTGACCACGCCCACCGTAAGGGCGCCCAACTCTTTTGCTATCTGAGCTATGACGGGCGAACTTCCCGTGCCTGTCCCGCCGCCCAGACCGCATGTTATGAACACTAAATTTGAATCTTGCAGGACCATCGAGATATCTTCCGTGGACTCCTTCGCAGCAGACTCGCCGATCTGCGGTACTGATCCTGCCCCGAGCCCTTTGGTCAGTTCCTTCCCGATTAGGATTTTCTTTTCAACAGGAGTGATCAGTAAATGTTGGGCATCCGTATTCAGCGCGATGAGTTCCGCGCCGAGGATTCCCACTTCGTTCATTCGTCTTACCGTGTTGTTGCCTGATCCGCCCGCCCCGACCACCCTGATTCTGGCCATTGCGTGCTGTAAAGCCTCTTCTAGCTCTTCGTCGCTCATCGTCCCTGGCCCTTTCACTGCCTTGGTTCGTTTTTCCTTAGCAATTTCCTCTAAAGCCGAGTTAATAATCGCTTTCAAACAAAGACCCCCATTATCGGTTAAATTAGTAGAACTGGTGTTCACCGTTGTACTTAGATTTAGCATATATGAGTATAAAAAGGTTTTTCAGGTAATTATATATAAACATTTGTATTGTATTTACACAATATGAAAGCCCAGGGAGCATTAGAGTATCTGATCATCATAGCCGCAGTTCTAGGAATCTCGGCAGTCGTTGTCCTATTCGTCTCTGGAGCATTCACCGGCTCTTCTAGCGGCGCGGACATAGCCAAGTGCAGGCTGGCTGCGGCCAACTGCCAGAAGGACATGGCGCTAGGCATCAGTAGCACCTGCCCATATTGCGATATCGCCTGCGTGGACATGAACGGCAACGACCTGCTCAGCGGAACGCCCGGATGCGGTACAGCCTGCCAGCAATGCAAGGCTGGCTCACTAGTGTCCGAGAGTTCATCGCCAAGCATAGGATTGCTCAACTACTGGAAAATGGATGAGGGCATTGGCACCGTGATAAGCTCTTCTGCAGGCAGCTATATCGGCACGCTGAGCGGAACTGTGGTTGGGAATTTCGAGAGTGCTTTAGATGGCTTCGGCCTTGACTGCGGAGGTCTGCCAACCAGCGCGTATGTGGCTGGAAAGGTGGGTATTGGATTAAAGCTCTGGTCCACTGGCGGCGACGGCCTCGCCTGCGCGTCAAAAAATCTCGGCTCTGCAAAGACGGCAGGCTACACTATGTGGTTCTATGGAAAAGGCTATGTCATGGCCGGCATCTATAACGGAACCGAGATGGTGAGTTACATCGAGGATGCTGAGACCGGATGCAGCACCGGCGGCGGCAACACCTACATGTATTCTTCATGCAACAGCGGAAACCCCTACAATGACTGGAAACTGTTCAAGTTCATACTCTACAAGAATTCTTATAACTCTTACACTGCCCCGCACCTTTACAATCGCGGCGGCGGATGGATAGGAGAGGCTTATGCTGGCTATTACGACTCCCTGACCGATGGCCCGATTTGGGTTGACGGAAGGAGCGGAAAGGCGCTCCGCTTTGACGGCTACGACGATTATGTCCAGACGACCTACAGCGGGCCCTTCCTCCAGAACATGACTGCCTCTGTCTGGTTCAAGATCAACGACTGGGGATGGAGAGCGGCCGCCGGAAGGTTCCACAACAACCGGGGATGGGACCAAGGCTGGATGCTGTACAGGAACCAGGGATGGAGCGTCGGACAGTTTGGATGGCTGTTCTACTTCAATACGACCGCGGGCAAGACCTCGAACATACTGCCTTCCTATATAGGCCTTTCCACTAACACGTGGTATCATGCAGCAGCCGTCATCTATTCTAATGGCAGCTATGCGACATATTTAAACGGGAATCCATATCTATCCGGCATAGCTCCGAGCTTCTATAACAGCTGGGGAGGGAACTATACCGACCCGAGCATCCAGATGACCATCGGCAGAGGCGGCCCTACTGTCGGCTGGTGGATGAATGGGACAGTCGACGACCTGAGGGTATACGACCGGTCGATGAGTCCCATAGAAGTAGCAGATATCTATAACGAGGCAGCATAGCAACAATTATTTAAACAGACTGCCTATTATCATTGATGAACGGCCAAGGGGCACTAGAGTACCTTGTCATAATCGCTGCGGTTTTGGGAGTATCCGCGATTGTGGTGCTTTTCGTGAGCGGTGTGTTTTCTTCCCAAAAGGGCCCCATATCTATTGCCGCATGTAAAAAAGCCGCATCAGAGTGCGCTTTATACACCGCGACCGGCGTGAGGACAACATGCCCAGACTGCTTGATTGCTTGCGTTGACCCGACCACCGGCCAAGACATATTCCTCGGTGCAAGATACCTGTGCGAAAAGGGCAATGTCCAGAGCATTGCCGGCATGAGAAAGATAAAAGTTCTTGAAGTGTATCCATGCGGCCCAATATTGCCAACTATTCTTTCCGGATACGCTGATTCATTCGAAGTAAGCACAGTTTTGACAGATGATTTTAATCAGTCCAGTTTTGATTTTTCCAATTACAACGTATTGGTGTTTGGTTTCGCAGATTGGTACGATTCGAAATTTCTTTCTTTAGAGACCTCAAACAGAGTGAGGCAATTTGTTGCAAATGGCGGAGGGATAATCGCCACCCATGACACTGACTGTTGCTGCTCGCAAGCAATGAAATATCTGAGGGATGTGTTTGGAATAACCTGCGGCACCCACTGGGACAGCTATAGCACCATTTACAAAGTCAGGAGCGGAAATATAACTGAGTATCCATTTATGCTCCCAAATACGATAACAGTGCAACTGACACATCTGAGCATGCAAGAGTATACGACTGCGACCGTTTGGTACAACACCAGCGTTAATGACCCAGCAGTCTACTTTTTGATAACCAACTATTATGGAAAAGGAAAAGCAGCATTTGTCCAGAGCGGGCATGGCATATACCCTGGCTCAGTTTGTCCAGACCCAAAACCAGAGCCAGTTCTGCCACCATTGGACGAGCAGAAACTCTTAATCAACACACTGGTCTGGTTCGGGACATAGCGCCGGAAGCAGGATTCGAACCTGCGCTCCCCGGAGGGAAATAGTTTTCGAAACTATCGCATTAACCGCTCTGCCATTCCGGCTTATGGTATATATTTTTATACTCGGGATTTATATCTATTCCCACGTGATAGCGTGAAATACAGGAAAGGGGTCTCAGCGATAGTGTTCAGGAGGGAGGATAGGCCAGTATTCCTAGTCCTCCACAGGAAGCTGAACTGGAAGGGATATGAGATACTGAAGGGCGGGCTGAAAGGCAGCGAGAGCGAGGATAGTTGTTTCAAGCGGGAACTGAGAGAGGAGACCGGGATAAGGAAATACTGCTTTGTGAAGACCAGATACGAATACAGATATCC
>CAYVZL010000030.1:0-5490 GCA_964456465.1 Microcaldota archaeon | reverse complement strand
TTCTTTTATTACTTTCTTCGGAGTGTATTCCCTAAGCTTATCGATCAAATCGGATTTCTTCAGCATCTTCTTGTCGAGGGGGATAGAGACTCCATCGACAGTATCCGCGTCCTTCATGTGTAAAGAGCCCAGCGGCACTCGGGCCAGCTTTCCTGATGGGGTCTGCGACGGGTCTATATTGATCTGGTTCTCCTGCTTCTCATGCCCGCCCACGACGTTGAGCCCGGTCTGTTTTCTAATCATCTCCGCCCATCCGCCTGTGAATGTGGCTTCCGGCTCTTGTTTTGAGTACTGGAAATTCTTCACGTAAAACTTGCTCGGCGCTGGTTTCTTCAAAAACAGGTAAACGTGAAAAGAGCCGCCAGTCCACATGACGAACGGCTCTTTCTTAGTCGGCAAGAATTTCTCTTTCAGGATTATCTCATTGACCAGGACGTCGGTCGCCTGCTGCGCCTGCTTCGGGGTCACTCCTCTGCCTCGGTCTATGTCGATGAAGACCCTGTCTATCGGCCTATCGACTCCCTCGCCGTTCGTGGCATATAAAAAGTCCATCAGCTTCCTCGGCGGGAAATACTCCCATATCTTCTGCTGGGTCTTGGACAGTTTCTCCCTAACTTCGCCGAGGTGCGCCTTCCTCAATGCCAGAAAATCTTCGTCGACCTCTTTCATCTCTTCCACGTATAGCGGTTCTTCCTTGGAGCCCCGGTGCAGTAGCTTCGGCAGGTTGGCATCGGACAGCAGGACCTTGGTAGCCAGCTCCTTGCCCTTCAGGAATTTTTTTAACTTGCCAGAGACTATCGCATAGAACAGCAATACGTCCGTCTCTCCAAAAGGCTTTATCGGGTCTTCTCCTGCCAAATCCTTGAGAGGCATCTAGTCTACCCTTTTAGGAGCCTTAAGGTCTATCATTCCCTTAGCTTTCAGAATAAGTAGCGCTTCTGTCTTGTTTGGTATCCCTGCCTCTTCAAGTGCCTGCTCAGCCATGCGCCAGTCCAGGTTCTTGTTTATCGTCCTCTTCTTGGTATCCAGCACCTGGCAGATCATGTCCCAGTTTTCGGGATAAGCAATAGGAATCTCCGTCCTCTCTTTCGGCTCTTCTTTCGCTCTCTTTATGTATTTCAGGTTCATCATGCCATCACCGTCCAGTAAGTAAGGCAGTAGTAGGATATAAATATTATGGACGTATTAAGTATATTATGATTTCAGAAAAATATATCAAAGTGTTGAAGATTATCCTCAAAAAATTGGGAAGTACGAAAATAAATTGGGCTGTTGGAGGTAGTACAAGCCAAGCACTACAAGGGTTGGATATAGACCCAAAAGATATAGATATACTGACGGACAAAAACGGTGCATTTATGACAGAAAAACTACTCAAAGAATTTTTAACTGAAGCAGTAGAATATCGCAAATCTGAAAAATTTAAGTCATATTTCAGCATATTTTTAATCGAAGGAATTAAAGTTGAAATCATGGGAGAGATAATAAACAAGTTACCAGAAGGCAACTTGTGGGGCAAAAATGCTGATCTTCACCAAAAAGTATTCATTAATTTTGGCAACATAAAAATACCAGTAATACCGCTTGAGCAGGAGTATCTTGTTAATATAAGAATGGGCAGGATGGAAAGAGCTGAGAGAATCAAAGAAGTTTTAGATAAAAAACGATAATTTTACCCCACCCTCTTCTTGATCTCCTCGATGGGCAGTACCGTCGTCACTATCGGTATCCTCTCTATCTCGGATATCTTCACCGCCAATTTGTCTACCTCCGACAGATTGTGCATCACGACTATGCTTGGCTTGAGGTTGGTGACTTTGATTGCGACCATAGGACTTCTTCCCATGGAGACGTTGGTGAAAATAAGGGCGCGTTCGGTGGTTGTGCCGTAGATCTTTATGAACTCATCGGCAGGCAGTTCAAGAATCGCTCGGAGGGAATCGACAACAGTGTAACCGAACAGCTTTTTTGTCTTGAGCACTTCTTCGTTCGTTATTATCTTCCCTTCGATCTTCTTGACGAACTCTATCGCTGGCTGGGATGCCTCGAAGTCAACGAGCTGGTAAATCTCGGTCTTCTCGGGCATCTTGAGCTTCTTGACGGTCCAACCGCCCTTCTGATTGTCTATCTCGCAGATGGCGTCAACGAACCTCTTTATAATCTGTATGCCTGGGCTCTTCCTCCTGTTGCCCTCATAGTCGGAGATGGTAGATGGCGTCACCTTGAGATACTTGGCTAGCTCCGTCTGCGTGATGCCGAAGATCTCTCTCCATTTCTTCAGGCTAGAACCGGGATTCTGAGAGAGGGTGATTTCGCCGGCTATCCTTAGATTGAGCTCATCCATGCCTATCGCTAATATAGAGTACGGACTGATTTAAATAATTAACGTATAAGGCTTAGACAAAATGCGATATGGAGAAAAAGTCAGAAATCAAGCTAAGCAGTCAAAGAAAATTAAAGGAGGAGAGGAGACTAGGCTCACCCAGCCAAGAATCATAAGAAGATGGATCTTCTTGTCCTCTCCCGAAAATTCGAGTATTATGATTTTGGTATTTCCTATATATAAAGGTTTCGTTTTTTCTAAACGTTTGTCCAATTACGCGCCTATATGTCTTGGTTTTGTTTATGCTTCAGCTTTGAAATCAGGTGGTGGCCGAATTTCTTAAGATCGACCTGCTTGCTCAGGAAAGTCCTCAGCTCGGCTGCCTTCTCAGCGACATCCTTCTGGTCCTTGAACTGCCCTATGACGAAGTAATCATACTCGCCATGGAGCGTTCCGAACTCGATGAACGAATTCTCTCCCATAAGATATTTCTCAATCGAATCAAAGCTTTTGGCATCGAGCTTGCCGCACTCAATCAGGAACATCGCCCTGACCGGATAGCCGAGCTTGTCCCAGTCGACGATAGTGGTATAGCCTTCTACGACCTTCTTGCTTTCCAACTCCTTCAGCCTGGAGATTATCGTCTGGTGGGAAGCTTTGATCTCTTTTGACATCTGCCTGGAGGATTTTCTCGGGTTAATAAGTAGCGATTTTATGATCTTCTTATCCAGCTCATCCAAATGTAAAGGTTTTTCGACCATCTTCCTCGACCAGCATACAAATTTTACTTTGTTTTGTTTACATTTGTTAAATTTTCGTCAAGATAATTAGCACAAACCTTATATATAACTTTTAGCTAAGTTAAATCAACTGGAGGTGATTTGGGGTTACACCTAAATCAATAGAACAATAGATGATGGGGGAGGAGACCAGGCTCACCCAGCCAATGGGGTCATAATCTTGATGTCTTCCTCCTTCCTGACTATGGACTATTTCTTCATCATACAAAAGGTTAGAAAGAGCTATCTCTGCTTGACAAATGTAAAAAATAAGCGAGGATTATTTGCTAAAGGGGAAATCAATAATCACGTATCGCCCTATCGCTCTCACGCTTTCGTACGGGACCGAGACGAGGTTGGACCTGTCCAGATGCTCTCTTAGCTCTTTTACCTCATGGTCCGGCTTAACGCTCAGATGGGTAATCTTTCCGTTGGTCTCGAAGAAAACATCCAGCACCTGGCCTATCTCCAGACCTCCGCTAGAAACAACTTTCCTTCCTTTTATGTTCTTTCCTAAAACTGGCTTCATGTCACGCACCTCATCTTATCAGTATGATATCTCCGACGGCGATGACTCGCTCGAACGGGATGAAGTTCTCTTTTATGAACTTCCTCGCTTCTGTCTTCTCCCTTCCTAAGAGAGACTCTGCGTCTTGCTTCAAAAGATACTTGATTTTGCCTTCAGCAGGATCAATCAAAACATCTTTCGCAATTCCTACATAGCCACTGTCTTGAGTATAAATCCTTCTGCCGTATAAATCGCTCATTCTGTTCATTTGCTCACTCCCCGCTAGAGTAAGGCAATCAGGGTTTTTAAAGTTTTCTATTAGCAGAAAAATAAAAATTAGGACCCCCTAAAATGGGGGTCGGGGTTTAATTCTACCTTCTTTTCTTGCCCTTCTTCTTGGCCTTCTTTTTCTCTAGCTTTTGGATTCCGACTTTCTTTACATTTGGCTTCCACACCATGTCCGCCATCCAGTCCGGCTTGTTCTCTGGCGCTCTTACTTTAGATCTTGAACCTCTAAAGTGGTGGAATTTCTTTGTTCCTCTTTCTCTCAGCCAAATGTCGTTGTGTCCTCGGCTGGCCGCTTTGAGGGCCGCTTGTCGTGGCTGCTTTCCTGTAAAAACAGCTGTTTCTCTTCCAGAAGGTCCACCTTCTACCAAGGTGAAGTATCTCTGTTCAGCCATTTAGATTACCTCCCTGTTTTAAGAAGCAATGCATATGCTCCTATCTAATTAATCATAACATGTTTATATACCTTACTCTGAAATTGCTCGCAGGTTGTCGAAAAATCGTTTTTGGCCAGGGACAAATTAGGGGAGAAAGCTTTATAAATGGGACTTTGGTTAGAGTATTTATGGCAGATGTAGAAGCGGTGAATCTCGTCAGAGAAGCCCTGAAGAGCGGGAAAACAGAGGCAGAAGTAGTCACGCTCATGAGGCAGGCAGGGTATACGGACCAGGCCATCTCCGAAATAATGGCTGGAGCGAAGAGATGGGCTTATCCAGCTGACGAGCTAGCGAGAAGGATTGCAGAGAAAAACAACATACCTGTGCAACAGAATCTTCCGAAGCTAGGGCCTTCGAATCTTCCTTCACGGCCGCCAGTGGTCCAGCCTATGCCGATATCGTCCTCCGGTCTGGATAAGAGCATCGTAGGAATGTTCAAGCTGGCTATCGACACGTTCCTCCATCCCGAAGGGGCTTCCAAGAAAATCAAGGGAAACGTGAGCATGGGCGACGGCGCAAAGCTGGTTGGCCTGTGCGGCATAACTGTTGCTGTTTTAATTACAATATTAATGGTTCTTGGGGTGGCTATGCTTTCAATGATTGCTCCTTCGCAATTCGCCGGACCTCTTTTTATGATAATCTTACTGATTGGAGGAGGACTCATCATCGGCTTTCCTATTGTTATGCTGCTTGGATGGATACTTGGCACAGGCATATTGTGGGTAAGTGCTAAGATTCTGGGCGGCAAAAGAGCGTTTTCAGCATTCGCCTCCGAGATGGCTTTCCCGCAGGTCGGCATATCGCTGGCAAACATCGTAATCATAATCATAGAATTTATAATTTTAATTGCCATAGCCGCCACTGCAGCGACATCACTGATGGGCGCTCTCGCTGGTGGAGGACTTTTAGGAGTATTTAGCGCGTTCAGTGCATTTGCTAGTACAATGATGATTGGCGGCATAATAACTGGACTCATAACTTTGGTTTTCAGCATCTATGCATTATATGTGTTTGTGGTCTTCATCAGAGAATCGATGGAGATGTGCACGCTAAGGGCAATAATCGCGATATTCCTACCCCTGATGCTCGTTTTCATAGTAGGAGCAGTGATAGCCTCAGTTATGGTCTAGTACTGGATGGTGCCATTGACCTAGCGTT
>CAYVZL010000029.1:4723-6086 GCA_964456465.1 Microcaldota archaeon | reverse complement strand
GTTGCTTGAGAATATCCGGAGGTTGAGGGAGAGAGTAAAAATCCCAGTCCTTATTCTAGACGAAGCAAACCTGCGGTACTATACGGAAGTGGCGCAAGGAGGAGCCCTGTTGATAGACAAAGAGGATACTCTGGTGACTCAAGATTTAGAACTGGCCAAAACCTCGGCGGTAGATACTGTAATAAAGGCCAAGGGGAGAACAAGCGACGAGGTTTTGAAGCTGCTGAAACAAAAGAAAATCAAGAGGGTCGGGGTTGATTTTAATTCTCTGAGCTATCTTTGGTTCAAGAAACTCCAGTCGAAGAAGATAAAGCTGGTGGATGCCTCAAAAAAGCTGGCTGAGATGCGCATAATAAAATCCGAAAGGGAGATAGAGAAGATAAAAAGGGCTTGCGAGTTGGCTGACAAAGCGATGGCCGAGATATCCAGCAACATCCGGGCTGGAATGACGGAGAGGCAGCTCAGGAACTACGCTTACACTATTCTTCCCCAGGCCGAGGATGTGGCGTTCAGTTTCATTACAGCTTCTGGTCCCAATTCCGAATACACCCACGTACAGCCATCAGAGAGGAGGATAGCGCTCAGCGATTTCTTGATAGTCGATCTGGGCTTCAAAGTCGACGGTTATAATTCCGATTTGACCAGGACTTTCTGCCTGAGTCCGACCAGCCAGCAGAGGGGACTCTACAATAAAGTATTGGAGGCGCAGAGATTGGCTATAAATGCGATAGTGCCTGGAGCGTCTTGCGGGAAGCTCTGGAGCAAGGTCGCGGCATTTTTCAAGAAGGATGATTTGGATAGGTTCTGGAAATATGGTCTTGGCCACGGGGTCGGTCTGGACATTCACGAACCCCCGAGTCTGTTCAAAGGGTCGAAAGAAAAGCTGAAGAATGGCATGGTATTCACGATAGAACCGGGGCTCCATATACCTAATTTTGGCGGAGTGAGGATAGAGGACACGTTTCTGCTGGATAAGAGAATGAGGGCCCTAACCCAGTCAGACTACACACTAGAGCCGTGAAAAAACAAAAAATAGAAGGTTTTATAATAAACAGGGGGTTTAGAAGCCCAACTATTTATCGATTAAGTTTTTTTATTACTTCTTTTTCTTCTTTTTCTTTGCCATCGTACCTCACGAAGAAATAAAATCACTTTTCATATTTAAGATTATCACCCAAAAACTTTCTAAAAAAACATTTTGACAATTTTCATCACAATCTTTAAGTATTTTGGCCTCGCAAATTGTCATGCTGATTGTAATGGCGAAGGATTTCAGGACGACTGCAGAGATTCCTGTCCCAAAGAGATTGATAGACCAGATCATAGGACAGGAAAAAGGGGTCGAGATAATCAAAAAAGCGGC
>CAYVZL010000029.1:0-4623 GCA_964456465.1 Microcaldota archaeon | reverse complement strand
GAGAAAGACATACTGCCGCACTTGATGCAATTATGCAAGTCTCTCTTTGAGATTGAACCAAAAGTAAAAGGAAGACTACCTGCAGAAAGAAACGTAAAGATGTATACAGTTTCCCTATATTCAAAGGACATCGCTCATAATCTGTGTTTTCTTAGGGAAAAAAGAGTCCCAGACCTTATTCTCAAATCAGGCAACGCAGTTGTGGCAAGTTTCTTAAGATGGCTGTTTGAAGCGGATGGAACCGCGCTTAATATGGGAAGAGGAAAAAGAATGGTCGGTCTAAGAGCCAAAGACATTGAATTGTTGCGGGATGTTCAAATGCTTTTACTTCGTTTTAGTATTCACTCTCGTATCACTTTTGCAGGCGGCAACGGCTATTACTTGATGATTAGGAGAGGAAATGACATTATAAAATTCGCACGCAACATAGGTTTTGCTTCCAAGAAAAAAACCACAATACTGAAAAAGCTGGCCGCAGATGCCAAAAAATTTGCTAGGGTTAAGGGCCAACGTTTTGAAAAAATAAAGAAAATAATCCACCATCCGCCGCAGGATGTATTTGATATAGAAGTTCCAAAATGCCACCGTTTCATAGCGAATGGTTTGATTTCTCACAACACAGGCAAGAGCATGCTGGCACAGGCTATGGCCGAGCTGCTGCCCATCGAGAAGCTCCAGGACATACTCATTCTCCCCAATATTGCGGACAAGAACAACCCGAAGGTCCTGGTGGCACCGGCCGGCGAGGGCAAGAAAATCCTGGAGAATGAGAAGAAAAAGTCTATAGAGCTGGAGGCGATGAGCGACCTGAAGCCGAGCACCAGCATGTTACTTTTCATCAGCCTCTTATTCACCCTGTCCATAGTCGCCGCGCTATACCTGAAACTGTTCTCCGACATAATCCTTGCCGCCTTCATAATCATCGGCGGAATCTTCCTGGCGATACTGATTTTCGCGAGCGCTTTCACCACCGGGCTGAAGAACATGCGGATGGGCGGACGAGAGGATGAAACAACGCCAAAGCTGCTTATAGATAATTCGAACAAGACCATTGCGCCGTTCGTGGATGCCACTGGAGCACACTCGGGCGCTTTGCTGGGCGACATAAGACACGACCCGTTCCAAAGTGGCGGGCTAGGCACCCCGGCCCATCTCCGCGTCGAGCCGGGGATGGTTCACAAGGCCAACAAGGGCGTTCTGTTCATCGACGAGATATCCACGCTCTCGCCAAAGTCCCAGCAGGAGCTTTTGACAGCGATGCAGGAGAGGAAATATTCGATTACTGGCCAGTCAGAGATGTCTTCAGGCGCCATGGTCAGAACAGATCCAGTACCCTGCGATTTCCTACTAATAGCGTCAGGCAACCTGTTCGACCTGGAGAAGATGCATCCCGCGCTGCGTTCTAGAATCAGAGGATATGGCTACGAAATCTATCTTAACGAGTTCATAGACGATAACGCGCTCGACAGGAAGAAGCTGGAGCGTTTTGTGGCACAGGAGGTTGTCAAGGACGGGAAGATAGAGCACTTCACGAAAGAGGCGGTTGACGAGATAATATTCGAGGCCAAGAGGAGAGCAGGCACCAAAGGCAAGTTCACGCTGAGACTGAGGGATTTGGGTGGCCTGGTCAGAGCGGCAGGGGATATCGCAAAGACCGAGCACGCGAAGATAGTGACGAGAGACCATGTAATAGAGGCGAAGAAGTTAGCCAGGACTCTGGAGCAGCAGGTGGCCGACAAGCAGATTATCCAGAAAAAGGAGTACGTGATCTTTGTCACCAAGGGAGCCAAGGTGGGGAAAGTCAACGGTCTGGCGGTCATGGGAACGGAGAGGGGGAATTTCGGCGGGATATTATTACCAATCGAAGCGCAGGTGGCTCCGGCGCTTTCTGCGAGGGAGGGGAAGATCATAGCGACAGGGAAACTTGGAGAGATCGCGAGAGAGGCTGTCCAGAACGTCTCGGCGATAATCAAGAAATACAAGGGAACGGACCTCTCCAGCTATGATACACATATCCAGTTTTTGCAGACTTATGAAGGAGTGGAAGGGGATTCTGCATCTGTCTCTGTGGCCACTGCGGTCATATCCGCGCTCGAGGATATACCTGTAGACTTATCTATCGCGATGACCGGCTCTCTATCGGTCAGGGGAGAGGTCCTGCCTGTGGGTGGGGTCTCTGCCAAGATAGAGGCGGCGATAGAAGCTGGCGCTAAAAGGGTCATCATCCCTGCGGCTAACCGAGAGGATGTTGTTCTATCGCCCGAGAAACTGAAGAAGATAAAGATACTGACTGCGAGCAACCTCTGCGACGTGCTGTCTGCGGCGCTTAAGCCCGGAAAAGAAAAAGACCGACTGATTAAGGGCATCTTGAAGATAGTGGTCTGCTAGGACCTGACTGTGACGAATTCCTTTACAAGTATGATCCTGGAGAAAGGAACACCCACCTTCTCTTTCCCCTCAACAACTACCATCTTCCTCTTTCTGTTTATCTCGAATATACTCCCCAGCTTGTTTCCCGCTTGGTCGAATACTTCCAGGTCCTTCCTTAGTCTGGCGACGATGTACTTTCTCCTCCAGATGGCCCTGACTATGCTGAGCCCGACGATAGTTCCTAAGAATGCAAGCAGTATGTAGCCGAAAAAGTCAATCGCAAGAATCTGACCCAGGATTAAGTTGACAGCCCCGGTTATGACCAGCAAGATAGCCAGCATCGTGACTATCGTCATGGCGTATTTCCTTACCTTGAGCGGCTCGTTGATGTAGTGCATGTCTCCCATCCTGCCCACGAGGAAGAAGACTAACCCTATCGTGAACAGGGTTATGAATCCGTTAAGGAAGACTGCCCCCTGTTTTATGGGCTCAACGACTTTGCTGACTGCCATCTTGTCCATGCCTGCCCAGAATGCCAGTATGAAGATTAGCAAAGCCCCCATATACAGCGGGAACGACGCCTTTTCTGTCCCTGTCGTCTCTCGGAACCCGCGTACGGTATTCAGAACAGGCTCCTCTACTCCGAAGCCCTTGAACATGAGATAAAGACCGATTAAGAGAACGATTATCTTGAAACCCAGCTCCTGCAGGAAGGCAACAGTCAGCAGGACAACGCCCGGCAGACCGAAAATCAGCCTGGCAAAATGCGGGTCTTTCAAAACTTCCTTTAGTACATAATAACTCTTCTCGAGCTCCTTCGCCTGCTTTATTATCAGCGTCTTCTTCGAAATTATCTTCTTCCTCGACTGGATTATAGGTATTATCTCGTCATCATCCGCGCCATCAGTCACTAGGTATATCCCGTCGACTTCTTTGTGCTTGGCCAGGACAGAGTCGAGCTGCTGGGAAACCGTCTTGTCTGACTTATAGCCGCGGGAGGGATGGCCAGTTAGAGTCACTATATCCACAGCCTCTTTCTTGAGTTCGTCGAAAATCCTTACGGCTTCAAACATGGTGTTAGCATCAGCCTCTCCAGGGTCAGCCATAATCAGAGCCGTGCCCGCCTCGATATTCTTATCTCTGCCTATAATTGGCCCCTTTATCTTGGCCTTCTTCCCAAGGTCATCATCCCTGTCGACGCAGAGCACTAGCACTTTCATACGGATACCCTTAAAACAAGAGTATTTATATATATTTACCCCTGAATAAAAACATATAAGTATATAATCATAGCCAGATTAGTGATATCATGCCATCGGAAGTCGAGATGCAGGCCACAATCTTCCTGGTTTTCGTAGCTGGAGTTAGCGCAGGTCTCATAGCTATTTGGTATTTCGAGCTATACCAGCCACTCTACTTTCTCTTAGTGGTCCTGGCCGCATTGATAGTCCTCTATACGCAGTCTCCGAAGTTTTTCGCAATCGTGCAGCAGTACGAGAGGGCAGTCGTGTTCAGGTTCGGGAGGTTTCTCAAAGTAGCTAGCCCCGGCTGGCTCATTATAATCCCTTTAGTCGAGACGTTCGTGAAGCTCGACCTGAGGGTGCAGACGCTCGAGATTCACCCGCAGCCCGTCATCACATCAGGCAATGTCAGGCTAATGGTTGACGCGATAATCTACCTGCACGTCTACGATGCGGCGAAGGCGATAATAAACGTCGAGGATTACAAGGGGGCGTCGGTTTCCTTCCTCCAGGCGAACCTGAGGGACGTGATCGGCAAGATGACGCTGGAGGAAGTGATAGCCAACATAGATAAGATTAACGCCATGCTGGGGCAGAACCTGACGAAGACCGCCTACAACTGGGGGGTGGAGGTGGACAAGATAGAGATCCAGTCGGTGGAGATACCTGAAGACGTGCTGTCTGCCATGCATCGCAAGAGGGCGGCTGCAGAGGATAAGATGGCCCAGGCGCAGAGGGCGGAGGCGCAGAAGATAACAATTAATGCGCTGCAGGAGGCTGGTTCTAGACTAACCGACCCAACACTACACTACATGTATCTTCAGGCGCTCCACAAGATAGCTGAGGGCAAGTCGACTAAGATAATATTCCCGTTAGAACTGTCGCGCCTAGCAGAGAACCTGTCTTCCAGGGTGGGCATGCCTTTCTCCAAAGCGCAGGACCAGCTAGTCGAGAAGTATCAGGAGCTGGCTAAGGAAGGGGAAAAGCCCCGTTCTATAATCGAGGAGCTGAA
>CAYVZL010000028.1:0-6373 GCA_964456465.1 Microcaldota archaeon | reverse complement strand
TCTTCTTCGGTTTCAATACAATGGTTATCCCCAGCTCCGAGAGTTTCGGTTACGACGTCTATCCGGAATGGGTCAACCTGTTCGGCTGGGTCAACAATAACCTGGCGAAAGGATCGGTGATAACTGCGTGGTGGGACTACGGGCACTGGCTGTCATACTTTGCTGGGGACAATATAAGTGTGACGACAGACAACGCGCAGTATGCCCCATCGATTTACACCACAGCCATGGCGTTCACACACACTGTACCCTGCACTCTCGACAAGACGACCAACAAATTCAACTGCGACTCTTCTCCAGAGGCGTTAGAGAAAGCGGAGATAGAGGCCTTGTCTATACTCAAGCCTATGGGCACTACCCATATTCTTATTGACCATGAGATAGTCGGAGGCTCTACTGGCGGGAAGTTCGGGGCGTTGATGACGATAGCCAATAACTATGTCGGTTGCATGCAGACCGTTGGTTGTAACAAAAACAGCGATGGGAGCGTCTATTGCTTATTCGGCAAGAACCAGCAGGGACAGGACGTCGGTCTGCCTTTCTCGATAGAACAATGGGCAAGCCTGAAGACAACACCTTGGCCAGGGGTTACATTGACTGACAGAGGTCTTCCGAGCAGAGCCTTCGCGCGGGAGAGCAGCGGTGGGCTTATCCTATACATGAGCGCGTTTAGTTATACTGGTGGGATGGGTTGCGGCCAGTTCGAGCCTGACCCCAACTCTCCGGTCCTATTCGCATTCCAGCAGAGACTGTTCTTTAGAGACCCGAATCTTAAACATGTGAAACTTGTCTATGACGACCAGTGGAACGTGATATATGAGGTAAATTGGACTGGAATACCCGACCCTAAGGACAGCGTTCTACCGGGATTCAAGGATAACTTGAAAGTGCTGAATGCAAAATGGGGGACTTGAGATGCACGTTGGTGATCTAACCTATAGCTCAGTAATATTGGCATTGACCTTTTTGCTTAGTTTTTTCGCTACCATATTGATGACCAAAGTCCTAATCAGAAAGATGGAGTACACAAAGAAGGTCAAGAAAGGGAGCGAAGTCGTCTTTTTCGGCAAGGACATGGCTAAGGGCACCCTCATCCCTAAAATGGGCGGCCTGGCTATAACTGCTGGTTTCTGCTTCGGGCTCCTGGTCGCGCTCAAGCTCATTAGGCTGGAGGAGGCGGTCCCTCTGCTCGCCGCGCTAAACACCGTCCTGATAATAGCTTTCATAGGACTGGTAGACGATCTGTTCAAGGTCAAGGAGATATGGAGAGTGATTCTGCCGGGAATAGCCGCTCTGCCACTTATGGTCATAACAGCCGGTGTGAGCGATGTGCATCTGATATTCATGCAGGTCAACTTCGGAATCTACTATTCCCTGATTCTCGTCCCTCTCGGGGTCATAGCCTGTTCCAATCTCCTGAACATGCTCGCCGGCTTCAACGGCCTCGAAGCGGGGACAGGTGCAGTGGCCTGTCTCTCAATCTTCAGCGCCTCGATGATCCTGTTGGTGCTCTACCCTGAGAATTTCACCATCGCTGCCCCGCTAATAACGCTGGCTATGGCTGCCGCATGCATCGCTTTCTTGTTCTTCAACTGGTATCCTGCGAGAATATTCCCAGAGAATATAGGCACTTATGCGATAGCTGCCGCGATAGTGTCAGCCGCCATAATAGGGAACATCGAGAGGATAGCGGTGATAACCCTGATGCCGCAGATTATCGAGTTCTTCCTAAAAGCTCGCTCCAAGTTCAGGGCGGAGAACTTCGGGAAGCGGGTCGGGAACAGGCTGCACTATGACGGGAAGATATACTCATTGACGCATCTGCTGATGAAATACCTGCATCCAACTGAGAGGGGGCTAGTGACTTATCTAATACTGCTCCAGGCGTTTTTTGGCGTGTTGGCCGTATCAAGTATTTGGTGGTAAGTTAATAAATCCCAAATACAAATATAAGGTTGGTTGAAATGAAAGTCCTAATTGTATCCAAGTATTTCTACCCACAGGTCGGGGGGGTGGAGAGCAATGCATTCTATCTGGCCAGGGAGCTGGTCAAGAAAGGGATAGATGTAACTGTCCTGGCTTCTTGGGAGAAACGCTCGGAAGAGAGGATACAGGGAATCAAGGTCATAAGGCTGCCGACGTGGCTGACGATAGGCCCTACTCCAATATCGCCCGGCGTCTTTACGGAGGTCCTGAGACAGAAGTTTGACATAGCCAACCTCCATGACCCAAATCCCTCGCAGAATTTCTTCGCCTATCTGGCCCTGAGACTGAAGAGAAAGCCATTTGTAGTCACTTATCATTCAGACATAGTGCCTTACAGCCTCTCGATAAAGCTCATGAAATACTTCTATGTCCATCTTTTCCAGCGCTACTTCTTGTTCAGGAAGGCCAAGGCCCTAATGCCAACGAGCCCGCAGTATATCGAAATATCCGACATACTGCACCACTTCAGGCACAAGTGTTCTATAGTCCCCAATGGCGTTGACCTCGCTGTCTTCAAGCCAAAGGACATAAAACATCATGGGAAGCGGATACTTTTCGTCGGCAGGCTGATTTACTACAAAGGGATTCAGTATCTCATAAAAGCCATGCCCGAGATTCTGGAGAAAGTGCCAGATGCGAGGCTAGCCATAGTCGGGGAAGGCCCATTGAAGGGTGAGTGGAAAGCGCTTGCAAAGAGACTGAAGGTTGATGACAAAATCGAATGGCTCGGCAGACTCTCGGACGAGGAAATGCTGAAAGAGTACCAGAAATGTGATGTTTTTGTCCTGCCATCCATCTATAAAACAGAGGCTTTCGGAATAGTCCTGCTAGAGGCGATGGCTTGTGGTAAGCCATGCGTGGGCACTAATGTCTCCGGCACTGAATTCGTGCTTGAAGACTCTGGGATAGCTGTTGATCCAGAAGACGAGGAACAGCTTTCCACTGCAATCGTCAGGGTGCTTACCGACAAGAAGCTTGCCTCGGAAATGAGCAGGAAGGGACTGGCAAAAGTGAAAGACTTCGATTGGAATAAAGTTGCTGAGAAAGCCCTGTCCGTCTACAAGGGTGCGTTGAAATGAGAATCTGCTTCGTCGTGAACAAGTTCGTCCGCGGTATGGGCATAGCCGAGTACCTGAACGGGTTATGCGGCTATTTGAAGAAAAATAATAGCATAGAGATTGTCACTCCGGTCTCTGATTTTGATTACAAATTTGTCAAGATAGCTAAGTATGGTAGCTCCTTCCCCGGTCTGAAATACTTTCTACCCTATAAGACAGGTAAGCTTAGCAAATACGATTTAGTGGTGAGCAATTATCCTACCATTGCTGCAGTCAAGACTGGCACAAAGATTTCAAAAGAACAGAAAATCCCGCATGTAATAATAGATTATGGCGTGGCGGAGGCAGAGCATTTCAAAAATTTGAGAGCGAGAACGGCACATTACGTCGGCACAAAAAGTATGAAAAAGTATTATTCTGGAGCGGACGCTATTTTTTCTATAAGCCAGTTCTTGCAGAAAAACGTCGAGAAGCTAGGCCTGAAAAGCGAAGTTATCTATGGCGGAATTGACTTCAAGAGATTTCAAAAAGAGAAAAATACGGGAGTGCTAAAAAGACTGAACCTGAAGAAGAACAGTTATGCTGTTTTCATCGGGAGGGCATCTCCGCACAAGGGAACTCATCTACTGATAAAGGCGTTTGAGAAAGCCGGCTGGCCAATTCCACTGGTGATAGCCGGCGGGCATCCGATAGGGGATTATGTTGAGGAACTTAAGAGGATGGATGGCAGGGTCATATTCACCGGCAGGATT
This sequence comes from Microcaldota archaeon, assembly GCA_964456465.1. Lineage (GTDB taxonomy): Archaea > B1Sed10-29 > B1Sed10-29 > B1Sed10-29 > CAYVZL01 > CAYVZL01. The sequence goes on along the minus strand of CAYVZL010000028.1, from coordinate 2,577 downwards.
CCGAACGACGAGCTTGACGACTTGCTCCAGCACTGTATTATGTACGCGACTGCGTCTCTGTGGGAGGGACTAAACCTACCATTACTAGAGGCCCAGGCGTGCGGTAAGCCGGTGATAGCTTTCGACCACTGCTCCCATCCGGAAGTAGTAAGGAAAAACGAGACGGGATTCCTCGTAAAACCGTTAGATTTAAATGAGTTCGCCAATAGAATTAATATACTCGTCAAGAGCAAGGAAAAAAGAGACTCAATGGGTAAAAAGGCTAAGATTTTTGCTAAGAAATTTGATTGGAACGTAATAGGCAAAAGGATAGAGAAGAAGTTTTCGGGGGTATTGAAATGACAAAAGCACTCATAACAGGTGTAACTGGGTTCGTGGGATCCCATCTGGCAGACCTGCTTCTAAGTAAGGGATACGAAGTCTACGGAACCTATAGGTGGAGAAGCCCAATGGAGAATGTCGAACACCTGAAGGACAAAATCAAGCTCATAGATACTGATATAAGAGATGCGCACAACGTTGAGAAGACGATAAAGACAGTCGGACCTGACGAGATTTACCACTTGGCTGCACAGTCATTCGTGCCTTCCTCGTGGGAAGCGCCGCAGGAGACCTTGACTACAAACATAATAGGCACGGTCAACATCCTGGAGGGCATCAGGATAGCGAACAAGGAGATAAAATTGCAGGTTGCTGGCTCTTCTGAGGAATATGGTCTTGTGAAAGCGGATGAGCTTCCAATAAAGGAGGGCAATCCGTTGAGACCGTTGAGCCCTTATGGTGTTTCTAAGGTGGCTGCAGATAAGCTTGCCTGCCAGTACCACTATTCGTATGGATTAAAGACAGTGGTCACGCGAGCATTCAACCACAGCGGGCCTAGAAGGGGAGATGTATTCGTAGACTCCAATTTCGCAAAACAGATAGTTATGATAGAAAAGAAAAGAACTAAACCAGTCATGTATGTCGGAAATTTAACTGCCCAGAGAGATTTCACGGATGTACGGGACATAGTCGTGGCTTATCATCTCGCTCTGCAGAAATGCGATTTCGGCGAGGTCTACAACATATGCTCGGAGAAAACTAGAACAATGCAAGACGTCCTCGACATGTTGCTAACGCTCACGAACGCTAAAATAGAGGTAAAGCAGGACACGAAGAGGATGAGACCGAGCGATGTCCAGATTCTTTTGGGTGACTGCTCGAAGTTCAGGAAGAAGACCGGATGGAAGCCCACTATTCCTTACGAGAAGACCCTTGAGGACACGCTGGACTTCTGGAGAGAGCGGGTCTAATCATAATGAAAACCTCACTCATCTGTACTGTCATAAACGAAGAGAAGACCGTCAGGAATCTTTTGGACTCTATTCTGAAGCAAACCAGAAAGCCTGACGAGATTGTGATAGTTGATGGCGGGTCGAGGGATAGCACAGTGAAGGTTCTGAAGGAGCATTCCAAAGGTTTTCCCGTACCAGTCAAGATAATAGTGGCCGACAGAGCGAACATATCCCAAGGCAGGAACATCGCGATAAAACACTCCAGAGGCCCAGTGATAGTCTCTACTGACGGCGGGACGGTCCACGACAAAAACTGGTTCAAAAACATTGTGAAGAATATTGAGGACGGGTATGATGTTTCTGCAGGCCTGTTCTATCCATTGCCCAAGACCGAATTCGAGAAGATAGTCGGAAAACTGATGTACCCGAACATGGAGAAAGTGCCCGACGATTGGCCTCCTTCGAGCAGGTCAGCCGCGTTTACTAAAAGAGCTTGGGAGAAGGCTGGCGGCTATCCTGAGGAACTATATACTGCGGAGGATTCTCTGTTTAATTATCGGCTGAAGGCAACCAGCGCAAGATACAAAGTGGCTAGAAACACGAAGAGTTACTGGAGACCACGCCCCACTCTCAGAAAGTTCTTCAAGCAGTATTTCATTTATGCGAAAGGCAACGGAGAGTCGTTGCTTGCCCTATACCGATATCCAGAATGCAGGATGTTCTACTTGTTCTGGCTGCTGGTCATCGCTACTGGTTTGGCTTATCTTTACAGTTCGTTATTGCTCTTGTTTTTAGATGCGGCTTTTTTCGTGGGTCTTTTCGTTAAATCGTTCCGCGCTCTGAAAAGTGTGGGAAAAAGCCTGATTGGTTCTGAACTGTTATTCGCCGCTTTTGTCGCTAATGTTCTCGGCAGCCACTACGGCCTGCTCAGAAGGCTTCTTGGGATGGTGAAAGTTAAAAGAGTCAGGAGCGTTAAAGTCATAAGGTGAGCGTGGAAGAAATGGATTGGAGTGAGATTACCAAATATAGGGAAAGTATGGATATTAAACATATTCCGTTGATTAAGCATAACTCCCTAAGCGTTTGGGAACTTTTTAGACCATTTGTGAAAGAAAAATCTAAAATATTGGACGTCGGGGCAGGAAAATCGCCTTATCGCTCTGAGCTACCCAAAAATATTAATTATAAAACCTTGGATGTTGATAAGAAAATCAAGGCTGACTATAGATCTTTTTCTAACATACCGAAAAATAGTTTTGATGGGGTTTGGATGGTTAGCGTTGTGGAACATCTCACCATCAAG
>CAYVZL010000027.1:0-6441 GCA_964456465.1 Microcaldota archaeon | reverse complement strand
TTCGCGAGCCTCTTATCGGCCTTAATCTTTCGCGATAGGAAAAACTCTTTCTTTGTGGCATTGATTAGTCTCGCGATGAGAATATACGTGGTGCTAAAATCAAGATAAAGGTTGTCAATATCCATTGATAGTTTGTGTATGTCCGATTTCAGTTCATCGGGATAACCGACTGAGGTGTCGAGATAGTAGCGGACCATCTTGGAGCATTCCTCTAAAATATCGAAAAGCTCGTCAACATACTTAGGGGAATAGCCTATATTCTCATAGCAGAAATACTCGACTGAAAAACCCTCTCTTGCCATTATTCTATCCCTACCCTGATTTTTCTAGCGATATTGTCCAGATCGTCGTCGTCTAAGACAACCCTCCTCCACTTGAAATCTATCCCATCGCCATGGAATCTGGGGAAGATGTGGACATGCGCATGATTCACAAGTTGCCCCGCAGCAGTTTTGTTGTTCTGGAATATATTGACGCCGTCAGGACCTATAATCTTATCGATTGCCTTCGCCACTTTCACAGTCGTTCTGAAAAGGTCTGAAACCTCGCTCTCAGGCATCTCAAAGATGGTCTCATAATGTTTCTTCGGAATGATTAGAGCATGGCCTGGTGCGCCCGGATTGATGTCCAGAAAGGCCATGGTTGTCTTGTCTTCGTAAAGAAATTTGCTCGGAATCTTCTTCTCAGCGATTTTACAGAATATGCAGTCGTCCATCAGTGCACCTTAGTGCCTGGTTTTATCTTCCTCATCGGGACCAACAGGCTGACAGCGCCTGAAGAGTCTTCCGCAGCCAAAAGCATGCCATGTGACTCTATGCCCCTGATTTTCCTCGGGTCCAGGTTCGTTATCACCACTATGTCCAGGCCCACCAGCTCTTCCGGCCTGTACTGGTCGGCTATTCCTGATACTATCGTCCTTTTCTCGCCGCAGTCTACCTGCATCTTGTAGAGCTTTTCTGTGCCAGGTACCTTCTCAACCGATTCCACTTTAGCTACCCTCATGTCCATTTTCTGAAATTCCTCGAAAGACACCATATTTTCACCCGAATCTGTGCTTGAAATCAGCTACATCCCTATTGGTTATCTTCTTGAACAGCGGCTCGAACTCTCCTATAGTCTTGCCTGGCTCCAATAACTTTAGAGCATCCTCCCATTTATAATTTTCATCCAAATTGAGGAACTTTCTAATCTTGTGGGCGCTCTCGGGTATGAAAGGCTCCAGTATTATCGAGAGGGCAGCGACTATGTTCAGAGAGAGGTTTATCACGTTGTTTCTCCTCTCCTTGTCTTTCCAAGGCTCCTCCAGAGTCAGGTACTGGTTCCCTATCCTGGCCAGCTCAATAGCGGAATTGAGCGCGTCTTTGAGCCTGACCTTGTCCAGAGACTGCTCCACTTCGCCATGCTTCTTGGCTATCTCCGCCACTATCTTCTCATCCTCTTCGGTGTACCTGCCCAATTTAGGAACGGCCCCCCCGAAGATGTCGCGCGTGAATGTCAGCGTCCTGTGTATGAAGTTGCCCAAGACATTGTTGAGGTCGTTGTTGATTCTTTTCTGGAAATCCTCCCAAGTGAAATCGGCATCCCTGTGTTCTGTCAGTGAAGCTATCAGATAGTACCTCCAGTAGTCAGCGTGGTATAGTTCGATTGCGTCTCTGCAGAAAATCCCGACTCCTGCTGATTTTGAGAACTTCTTTCCCTGGTAATTCAAGAACTCATACGATGCTACATAATATGGAAGAGTGAACCCGCCGGCGGCAATGAGCATGCCCGGGAAAAATATGGTGTGGAAGGCGATATTGTCCTTGCCCATGAAATGCACTATTCTTGTCTCGTTGTCGTTCCACCACTTTCCTTTTCCTATTTGCTTGGAAAACGTGATGTATCCTATCGGCGCATCAAACCATACATAGAAGACGTTGCCTGGGAAATCCGGGATAGGCACGCCCCATTCTATCTCTCTAGATATGTCTCTGTCTTCAAGACCCGCTTTAGCCCAAGAGAGGGCGAAATTTCTTGCGTTTGGCGGCCAGTGTTTGTTGCTCTCGACCCATCCGGCCAGTCTCTCGCTCAGTTCGGAGAGCTTGAAGAAGACGTGCTCGCTCTCCTTCTCCACAGGTTTTTTTCTGCATGACACACACCTCGGCTTTATCAACTCTATCGGTTCTAACAGCTTGCCGCACTTCTCGCACTGGTCGCCTATTGCTTCTTCATAGCCGCAGTGTGGGCACTCTCCGTTCACATACCGGTCCGGCAGGAATTTCTGGCAGTGTTCGCAGTAGAGCTGTTTCACATTCTTCCTGTAGATGTAGCCGTTGGTCTTTATCAGCTCGTAGATCCCTTGAGTCGTCTTGATATGCTCTGGAACGCTGGTTCTAGAGAATATGTCCAGTTTTAGGTTGAATCCTTCTACGATCTTCTTCTGGGCTTCATTGTACTTGTCCGCAAGGTCTTTTGGGGTAGTCTTGTGCTTCTCCGCCTCTACCGCGATAGGAGTACCATACTCATCACTACCGCAAATATATACACATTCCTCTCCCCTGAGTTTCAAGAACCGAGAATAGACATCTGCAGGCAAAAGAGAGCCCATCAAATGTCCTAAATGCAGCTCGTTGTTGACGTAAGGAAGAGCCGAAGTAACTAGGTATTTGAAATCAATCACCTCTTAGTAGTATTATTTTACATAAAGGGCTATTAAAAACAATCCGAAAAGAACGCAGATGACTCCTACAGCAGGATTGAATAAGGAGACGGCTAGGCCAAGCAATGCATCTATGGACCCTAAAAAAATCATAAACGCTCTGAGACCGGCGTTCTTCTTCTTCCACATCTTGAACGTGTACATGTTGTGTCTAGCCAAAGTCTCTAGCACCTTTCCATACTCTTCTTTCCCTAGATTCTCCTCGAAGATGTGGCCATTTCCTCTGATGTCTTTTCCATAGAACTCCAGTATCTTCCTGCCGGCCCAAAAAATCTGCACATAATTAGCCTTCTCCCTTTCGCATCTGACTTCGTCTTTCGGCCCACGCAGGAGGAGGGAGATAGGGAGATTGGCGCGATAGTAACCAACAGTCAGCGGCTTGGCGACTTTTCTCAAATCAGTCATCAATTCATCTATCTTATCCAGGTCCAGTATGCTTATTATCTTACCCATCTGCACGTCTTGCATACTAATATATAGAGCAACGTGATTAAAAATGTTGGTAGTATGGAGGGATTTCTAAACTATCTTGTCAGCAACTTTAGCTATCTAGGCGTATTCTTTCTGGGAGTCATCACATCAGCCACTCTCTTCATACCGACGCCGGCTTTCATAATAGTCTTTCTTCTGGCCAGTACCATGAACCCAATTCTGTTGGGGTTTTTCGCGGGATTCGGATCAGCGGTCGGCGAGATGAGCGGTTATATCATAGGAAGGGGCGGGGAGAAATTCCTGCTGAAAAAGTACGATAAGAGGGTCAAGCAGATAGAAAGGTATTTTGAGAAGCACGGTTCTAAACTAATCATATTCCTATTTTCCGCGACTCCATTGCCCTTCGACGTGGTGGGCCTGTTCTGCGGGGTGGTCAGGTACCCGCTAAAGACGTTTTTCCTATTCACACTGTTGGGAAAGCTCGTCAAATACTGGGCCATAGCTTTTGCGGGCTTTTACAGCATGCACTGGATTCTGAACCTCATCGGGTGGTGATATGAAGAATATAAAAACCGCTTTCATCTTGGCTGGCGGGAAGGGGACGAGGCTGGGCGAACTGACTGAAGAGATACCAAAGCCGATGATTAAAGTTGCTGGAAAGCCCATTCTTCACCACATGACTGACTGGTTTAGTTCCTACGGCGTCAAGAGATTTGTTCTGGCAATTCATTACAAGAAAGAGAAGATTATAGAATATTTCGGCGATGGGAAGGAACTTTATGAGGAACTTATATACACTGAGGAGACTCTGCCCATGGGTACCGGCGGAGCACTTAAACTCGCAGAAAAGCACCTGAAAGACACGTTCATATTTGCAAATGGAGACATACTAACCAACTTCAACCTCTACGATATGATGGAATTCCACTTCAAACACAAGGCGCTGCTAACGATTGCGCTTAAAGCAGTCAAGGAGCCTAAAAGGTTTGGCGTAGCACAGTTGGATGGAGATAGGATAGAAAAGTTTATCGAAAAACCAGAGACCCCCTCATCAAATTTCATAAATGCTGGAATTTGTATAGCCGAGCCAGAAATTATAAAGTACATCCCCCCTAATAAGTTCTGTTCATTCGAAAGAGAGGTTATACCGTTAATAACTGAGAAAAGAAAAACGTTTGGTTACAAAGTTTTCGGCCCTTGGATTGACATCGGATTGCCCGAGACTTTGAAAATGGCCGATGAACTGTGGTGATATGAAGACAAAGACTCAGACAAGGCTTGAGAACATCTTATTACCGGTAGCGAAAAGGATTAATGTGAACCCGAACCTGCTTACCGTTCTATCAATCCTTCTTACCCTCGGTTCTGCCTATTACATACTCAAATCAGAACTAATCGTAGCCGCGGCCCTTTTCCTGGTTGGAGCCCTTTTGGATGCGCTTGACGGCATGGTTGCGAGAGAGCACAACAGAGCGACTAAGTTCGGTTCCTTCTTCGACCAGTTCGCAGACAGGATAAACGACGGGACGATGGTTATAGCGATAGTGCTGGCCGGATACATCAGTGTCTTGATCGGTGTATTGGCGCTGTTTTCAGTCCTTTTAGCCAGTTATATGAGCGCGGTTATGGACTCGCTCACAGGAAAGAGGATAGGGGAGGCGATAAGCTTCAGGCCGTTGAGGAGCGCTGCGATATTCCTGGGGCTGGCGTTAGGCTATTTAGAGGCAGCGATCTGGATTGTGCTCTTTATAGGCATTTGGTCCGTAATCTACCGTTTGTTCAAGGCAAGATGGATATTATAATTGACATTTTGGCGTGTTCAAATTGTATTAAAACAAATTTCTATCTTGGCACATCGTTCTACGTTGAAGGAAAGATTTATAAACCTATAATGGGTTCTCTGAATTATGGCGTTCTGTGACATATTCGGCGATAGTTCCGTGGCCCGTATACTGGACCACCTGGCTAAGTACGAGAACAGAGACTATTCCTTGACAGAGTTGGCGAGAGACTGCAGCGTGAGCTATCGTACGCTACAGCGAGTGTTCCCTATTATGGTCCAAAAGGAGTTCGTGAGGAGGACCAGGAGGATCGGCAAAGCGAACATGTACTCTATCAACCTGGAGAACACGACAATGAGAGAGCTGCGCCGAATACTGCTGAAAGAGGAAAAAGCACCTGAAAAGCCGGTTGAGGACAGGAATCATCACATTGCGTACGCTTGAGGCACGAAGACCGCGAGCACTACAAAAACCAGGTTGACCATCGTTATCATGAGCATGTCCCCCAAACGCTCTATCCTCTCTTGCTGCTTGAGATAATTGAAGAATATGAAATACGCGACCACTGTGGGAATCATAAGGAAAAGGGACAGGATGAAAGAGAACAGCATGTTGAAGCTGAAAGTCTGCGCGTATCTCTGCGAGTTCTCAAAATACCTTCTGTACAGTATAAGCAGGTCTATCGCGTAAAAGAGCGCGTTCAGTCCCATCAGTCCAATCATCGTCGTCTTTCTTTCCATAGAATTAAAAAGTCCTGATAAGTATAAAAGGATATGCAAATTGATCTGCACCTTCACACTTCTGCGTCAATCGATGGCGTACATTCGCCCAGGACTATGGTCAAAGCGGCCAAGGAAAAGGGGCTCTCGGGCATAGCGATAACAGACCACGATTCTATCGACGGCTGGAAGCAGGGGATAAAGGCCGGGAAAGAGCTCGATGTTCTAGTCGTCAGGGGGGAAGAAGTGAGCGTCTACAAGGACGACAAGATTGTGGCGCATGTTCTGGGCCTGTTCCTAAGCGAAGCGGTTAGAGCCAAGACCATGCCAGAAGTCGCAGATGAAATCCACGACCAAGGCGGCTTGGCAGTGATAGCGCACCCGTTGGATCGGTTCCGAAGGCCTTATTTTGATCTGAAAAAATATCTCGACTATTTCGATGCGATAGAGGTCTTCAATTCCCACACTCTTTTTGTAAGGGACAATCAGATTGCAAGGGAGTTCGCGCAGAAAAATAAAAAGCCTATGACCGGTGGAAGCGATGCACATTCAAAATATGAAGTGGGTTTCGGCTATACTGAAGCGAAAGCCAATAGCCTGGATGATTTTAGAAAAGCGATTCTGAAAGGAAAAACCAGCGTTCATGGAAGGAAGACAAATCTGATTTACCACTCGTTCTCGGCATTATCCAAAAGGGGATTGTACCCATTCAGGGAAAAGAAGAGTTGAGAGTATGCGGGGCTTTCGGCCCCACATAGGTTTAAGCATAATCCGCTTACGCACCGATTCTAAACATCTTTGTTCCGCACTT
>CAYVZL010000026.1:0-7693 GCA_964456465.1 Microcaldota archaeon | reverse complement strand
TTGCAGGAAAAGTATTGGTATTTCCACAGGGCAAGGGTTCTACAGTCGGCTCTTATGCCCTATATCGGCTGAAGAAAAATAATGTAGCTCCTTTGGCCATGATAAACAAGGAGTGCGAACCGATAGTGGCTGTTGGGGCTATAATATCTGACATTCCGTGCGTCGACAAGATAGACATCACGCAGATAAACACGGGCGACCTAATCGAGATAGAAGGCAGGAAAGTAACGATAACCAAGAACTAATTTAACCTTTGATTTAAAAAGCCTCAGGCGAGAATTGAACTCGCGACCTCTTGCTTAATGCTCTACTAACAGACAACCTATTAGAATCCAAGCAAGCGCTATACCACTTAGCCACTGAGGCATGCTTCAACGTATCTCCAGATTTCCTTCCGAACCTCCTCTATAGTTTTGTTTCCGTCTATTCTTATCCATTTCGCTTTTCCGAATACCTCGAGCTCGCCCCCGCACATCGCACGATAGTTCTCCGACACCTTAGCCAAATAGTTCTTGCTCGATTCGTATTTGTCTCTCTTCCTGCTATTGTTCATCCTGTGGATCACTTCATCAATCGTGGTGTCTATAAAGAATACCAAATCGGGAAAAATTATGTCTCGGTCAAGGGAGAGGAGATAGTCATAAGGCGCACCGTTCACCAGTTGATAGGCCAGATTGGAATAAGCGTACCTATCCGACACCACCACTTTGCCCTCCGCTAACCATTTCTTTATCCTGTCTTGGTGGAGCTTTCTGTCTTCCGCGTACAGCCTTGCGACTTCCTTGTGCATTATTTGTAGCTTGTTGTCAAGATACTGCCCTATCTTTTTACCTGGCCCGCTATTGTAATCAGGGAAATCTACAACCTCTACTCGTTTGCCAACTCTCTTAAGCTCTTCAGCAAGCAGCTTGACATGGGTCTCCTTCCCGGAGCCGTCTATGCCTTCAAAGACCAAGAACATAGAATATCTTTTAACTTTGATGTATAAAATTAGAGCAGTTAACTATGGAACTATCTTGAGAGCATGTCCAAACAGTTCTGCTTCTGGTCAGAGCTGGTTATCTTGTCGCAGTATGAGCTGTCTCCGGTCCTGCGGGCTGCGTCGTAATAGCAGCTGTCTTTCTGATAAACGGTCACTATTTTATCGCACAGTGTTGGGTCTCCCAGCTGGCTGGACAGAGAATAATAGCAATTGTCTTTGGAGCTATATTCGGTTATTTTGGCGCACACCGAAGAGTCCTGTTTTTCTGTCGCATAGCTGCTGTAGCATGAGTTTGGATATTCCGACTGTGCGCACACATCCGGGTTGCTCATTATCACCGCAAGTGCAGTGTAACAGTTGCTTCGCTGGTCTCTGCTAACCTCTTTGCATAACGAGACATCTTCATGCTTTCCCGCAATCCCAGTGATGCATGCATCTTCGTAAGAGCCGCCCCTGACCTCTGGCATTCCTTCGCAAACCTCTAGTTCCTGCTCCACAGTCAGCTGAGTTCCGCCAGTCTGTGTCCCACCGGTTTGAGCGCCGCTAGCCTGTTGAGAGCCAGTCATATAAATAGCACCGGCAATAAGCCCGCCCGCTACGATTATCGCCACCACGTAGACTACGCCAATGTTCATAAAAGTAGCTAAGTAATTATTATTTAAAAGGCTATCGCTTAAAAGAGAAAAAGTGCAGGGGAAGGGATTTGAACCCTCGTAGGGACTAACCCACCAGATGTCTTAGATCGGAACCCTTAAGTCTGGCGCTTTTTCCAATCTCAGCCACCCCTGCCCGACTATATTGTGCATGGTCGGGTTTTTATAAACTACATGGCTAAATCTATACATGATTCTCGTAACCGGAGGGACTGGTTTTCTTGGTAGCGCGTTGGTCAAGGAACTTAAGAAGGAAGACGATGTGATAGTCTTTAGCAGGAAACCAGTGCCGCATGCGATAACCGGCGATATCTCCGACTATGACGCGGTCTCCAAAGCCGCGAAGGACGCTGAAGTGATTTTCCATCTGGCCGCTGAGCTGGACCAGTTCGCCCCATACGATAGTCATCACAAGACCACCGTCCAAGGCACGCTCAACGTAATGCGCGCTGCCGAAAAGACTGGCGCGAAAGTAATCCATATGAGCACAAACGCCGTCCTCAATCGCAACAAGACCAACTATTCGATAGCCAAGGCAGAGGCAGAAGAGATTGCCAAGAGCTATTGGAATAGGCTGACCATCCCCATAGTCCGCGCTTCTCTGATATACGACCGAGAGCTGATTGCGAAGCTCAAGAAAGTCAGCTATCTCCCGTTTCCATGGAAGAGGCAGAGGATACACCCAGTATATAGAGGAACTCTTGTCCAGGCCCTTATCGGTGCGATGAAATATGGCCAGTCTGAGATATATCCAGTTGCAGATGAGAAGCCAATCTTGTTAACTGATTTCTTCAAGGAGATAGCAAGGCCAAGACCCATACTCTGGATACCGCCCCAGGTCATATGGTTGGGAATAGCGGCAGCCTACCCCCTCGAGTGGTTCGCCAAGCTGACCAGGACCAGACCAATTACGACTCCCGCCTTCATTAGGAGCGTTTTTGAAGAAAGAGTATTGGACACAAGAAAGTCCGAGAGAAAGTTGAAGTACGAACCGGTCGATACTCTTGAGATGATTAGGAAGTTCAAGAGTGGGGATACTGAGATTTGAACTCAGGTCTCTAGCTCCCAAAGCTAGAAGGATGGACCAGACTACCCTATATCCCCTCAGAATTAGATTTGGCTCTCTCTTTTATATATATTTCTCTACTATTAATCAGTCATATCAATCAAGTATCGTATGTGCCTCTTTGTCCGTCTTCAAAACCAGGAAAGTGGTGCTCTTCTTGACAGCAGCATCCTTCAGGTTATTCTGGATGAATTCATTTAGCTCTTTCGCGTTCTTGAACCTCACTGCCACAAAGAGGTCGAAATCCCCCGTGACTTCATAGAGGCCGAAGACATTCCTGTTCTTCAAGAGTCTCTTCTCGAGTTCGGCCATCTTCTTCAGGTTAACATTGAGCGCGATAACTGCAGCCAAACCGTAGCCTAGTTTCGAATAGTCTATCTCCACGTGGTATCTTTGGATTATCTTCTTCTTTTCGAGGTCTTTTATCCTGGACTGGGCAGTACCCACCGCTATGTCCAGCCTTCGAGCGATTTCCCTATAAGAAAGCCTGGAGTCCTTGCGGAGCTCCTTTATTATCTTTATGTCGAGTTCGTCTGGCATTATATCACTATAGCCAACTAACTTAATTAATTTTAGTGCTCCCAGCGGGATTTGAACCCACGTCACGGGGTTGAGAACCCCGCATCCTTGGCCTCTAGACTATGGGAGCGTATGGGTCTGGCAGGAATTGAACCTGCGATCTCTGTCTTGTGAAGGCAGCGTCTTAACCACTGGACTACAGACCCCTTCGTTTCATGGCACCGTTTATGACATTCAACACGGCATCCAGCTTCCTAATATCTTCAGTGTCCTTTATTTTTATACGAAACTGTTTTTCCCTCTCAACGCTGCCTTTTATCCTCTTTAATCGGCTTATCGTCTGACGGTCCAAAGTATAATCGCTTAGCTCTCCTCTTTCGACCATCGTCTTCAGAAGCGAGAGTTCGTGGAGCCTGTCTTCTGCATTCCTTTCAATTTCCCTCTTTTCCTGCCATCGCCTGAGCTTCTTCCAGGATTCCTCCCCAATGCCGGGTTTTGCGTACTCCCCGAGAGCTTTCTGCCCGCCCTCAACATAGTTTTTCCTTTTACTTGCCAAAGCCATGCCCCTTTAAACCCATCTCTTTCTTTCTGGCAGCGATTTCTTCCTGTAACCCTGCAAGCTCTGCCTCTAAAAGCACCACCAAGTCCAGTCTGCCCATTCCCGCATTCTGTCTTATCTGGGTTTTCAGCAGACCCTCCTGAGCCTCAAGATGGTCGAGATACGGCATTCTTTCAGCCCTCTCTTTTGCAATTCTCTTGATGGCGGGCGCCCTTCTCTTAGCTTCTTTCACCCAATCTTCCATAATCTTCTTGTGCTGCTCTATCCTTTTGATATCATCTAGCGTGATCTGGCCTTTCTTGAGCCTTCTCCTGGGTTTAACTCTCATAATCATCCCCTTAGCTTGATTTCTTCGTCTATCTTCTTGAGCCTGCCGTTACAGAGCGCGACCAGCTCTTTCTTCCCGTTGCTGAGCGCCACCCTTCTCATCCTAAGGTACACTGCTTTCCTTTCCCTCAGTTGAATCCCATCCATGCTCTCAAAGTCAGCCAGATAGGCGAGTCTCTGGTTTTCACCCTTCAGCTTTTTCCTCTTTGCCGTTTCCCTCGGTGTCATGCCATCATAGTCCTGGGCAGATTCGAACTGCCGTCCACGGGTTCAGAGCCCGTTATCCTTGGCCACTAGACTACAGGACTTTCAATAGTAATAGCTTATAGTTGAGATTAAATATAATATAAATAGCACTATCTTTCAGGTGCCCTTATTTATATGGATATGGCGGTTTTATGAAGATAGGAAACATCAGCCTAACCTGGCTCGGACATGACACTTTCCTGATCGAGGGAGAGAAGGTCATCTATACAGACCCATTCGTACTGCCGAGCACCCCGAAGAAAGCGGACCTGATCCTGATAACCCATGACCACTACGACCACTGCGTGCCTGAAAAGGTCAAACAGATACAGAAATCAGACACAGTCATAGTCACCACTCCGGATTGTGCACGAAAGCTCACGGGCAATATCAAGAGCATAAGACCGGGCCAGAGCGTAACGATAGGCGATATAGCGGTCAAGGCCATCCCCGCCTATAATGTCGGCAAGCAGTTCCATCCCAAAGCTAGTGGCTGGGTCGGATTTGTCTTCAAAGTCAGCGGGACCACTTTCTACATCGCTGGAGACACGGATTTCATACCGGAGATGAAGGGCCTGAAGCCGGATGTTGCATTGCTCCCGATCGGCGGAAAATTTACCATGGGCATAGACCAAGCGGTTGAGGCCACGCTTTCTATAGAACCGAAGATAGTGATACCGATGCACTACGATACCTTTGGTGGCATAGAAGCAGACCCGCAGGAGTTCAAGGAAAAGTTGAATGCTAAAAACCCCGGCATAAGAGTGGAAATCCTATAGCTTCTTTTTCAAACGCCCCACTTCTTTGTTTATCGCCCTTATCTCATGCATCAATCCCCTAACTGGATGCACAGATACAAAGACACGGAACACATAGTCCGGCGCATAGTCCCTCTTTATGTGCGGCTCTTTCACTTTTCTGAGCAGCAGCAACGAGCTGAGTCTCAATATCGTGGCAACCATAAAGAGCAGAGGGATGCCGGATAGGACGAAGGCCATGTTCTCTGCGATGTACCCGCCTATGACCGGGGCGATAATCATAGGTATGGTAGTTATCATGTTGTAGTCGGCGGTCTGTATTATCCTGTTTTCAGCTCTGGTCGTGTCAAGGAACATATTGAAGTTGACCAGCCAGGCGCCCGCCCATGCGACTCCGCTAAGGACCTGTATCGGGATAAGCAGGAATAGGTTGGAGGGGTTGACGAATATGTAGGAGAACGGCACGAGAGCCGCTCCGACAATGGCTATGAACATGGTCGGCCTGTCCCCGAACATATCAACTATCTTTCCCCAGTGCTTCTGAGAGGCCAGGCCGGCGAAAGCGGCTATTGCAATGAACAGCACATAAGCGCCGTAGTCCATGTTGAGGTTCTCGAGCATGTAGACCGTGAAAAATGGAGAGGCGATCATGTAGGTGAAGTTGAAATAGGATATGAAGACAAGATATTTTCCGAAGTTCCTGTCTATCCTGAAATAGTCGTGGAAATGGTGCTCAGGCAGTTTCAGCTTGCTGCCGCGCATCCTCGAAAAGTAGAAGATGGAGATAATGCCGGCCATGAAGCCGAAAAGGAAGATGCTCGAGAGGCCGGAGAGGTCCCCTTTCGGGAAGAGGTCGAGGTAGAAGCCGACCGCCAGCGTTATTATTATCGATACGAAGCCCATCCACATGTTCCTGTTCGCGAGATACCTGGCCCTCACTCCTTTAGGGATCACGTCGGCTATGAAAGACGCCCAGGCGGGATAGGAGAGGTTTGCAAAGAAAGAGGATATGAAGACAGCGACCAGAAGGACGGTCAGCCAGGAGTCGGCAGGAAGGAAGGGTATCGCGACTATCAGCAGCCACGAGCTCTTGGCGATGAACTCGCAGGCGTTGTTTAGCGCTCTCCTTTTTCTGAGTATCCACACCAGCTCTGAGCCCGGGACCTGGGACAACAGCCCCCCGAGGTTCTGTAACGAGCTGATCAACCCTACTACCACATTAGTCGCGCCAAGGACCAGCGCGAAGGGGACTATGAACGGGGTCGTAAACGCATCAGCTGCAGACCACCAGACACCGTTCTTGAGCAGGTTCTTCCGGTCCTTTGTCCCCTGGCTCATAAGTTATTCTCCTTTATGAAGCGGCTGATCCTGACAAAGCCCTCTTCTATCCTGTCCTCTGGCTCCGACACGAAAGTGAACCTGAGATGCTTCTTACCCTGCTCGCCAAAGTATTTTCCAGGTATGACGACGACCTTCTTGTCTTCCAAAAGCTTGTTCGCAAAAGCCTCCTCATCCATCTTATTCAGGTAACGGGACATATCGGGGAACATGTAAAAAGCCCCTTTCGGTATTGAGAACTCGGCCTTGGGCAGGTATTTCTCCATGCAATCGACCATCCTGTCCCTCCTCTTGCGGTAGGTGGGCACGACCGTCTTCTCCAGATACCTTTTCCTGACCTTCCCTTTCTTCTCCAGATATTTCTCGACACAAAGCTGGGCGGGCCTCGACGGGCAGAGCGAGATGTAGGATTTTATCGCTGCGACCTTGTCTATAAACTCGGCAGGACCGTAGACATAACCCAGCCTGAAGCCGGGCATAGAGGCAGATTTGGAGAATGAGCAGCAGGTTACGGTGTTGTCATATCCGCCGAAAGTACGGGAGTTGTAGAATTTTCCTTCGTAGAGCATGTCCTTGTAGATATCATCGGTAATCAGCCAGAGCTTCTTGTCTTCGCACAGCTCCACGATTCCTTTCAGCACTTCCTTGTCGAGCAGCCTGCCAGTAGGATTGTCCGGCGATAGAACCAGCATGGCCTTGGTCCTGTCATTTATCGCTTCATTCAGCATGTTGACGTCTATCTGGAAATCATCCTGCACATAAACAGGCAGATGGGTTATCCCGTCCTCCAGGAAATTGAGCTGAGGATAGTAAGCGAGATAGGTCGGGTCAGCTAGTATCACTTGGTCAGGATACTTCAGCAGGGTGCGGAAGGTTATGAAGAGCGCCTCTGTGCCGCCTTCGGTGAGGCAGATTTCCTTCTCCGGGTCTACGCTGATTTTTTCTTCGCGCTTCAACAGCTCTGAAACCAGCTCTCTGACCCTCGGCATGCCCTTTGTGCTGCCGTAGCAAGAGGCACCGTGAGGATCTCTCTTGAACTCAGCGGATAGGAACTCTAGCGCTTCCTTGGGCGGAGCCAGCGATGGAGCACCGCCGCCGAAGGTTATTATCTTGTGCTTCTCCCCGCATTTCTCCAGCATATCCGACATCTTCCTGATCGGAGACACAGGCAGATGCTTTACGGCCAAGTCTAGCATATAATCAATATACAGAAGAGTTTGTTATTTATATACGTTTTTTCTAACA
>CAYVZL010000025.1:0-8602 GCA_964456465.1 Microcaldota archaeon | reverse complement strand
CTCTTCAACAGCTTGCTTGCTACCACCTTGGCTATGGCAAGCAGCACCCCGTCCTTATAGACGATGCCTAAGGCGGTCGTTCCCCTCTTCACCGCCTCTCTGGCGTATTCTACCTGGAATAGACGGCCGTCAGGCGAGAATACTGTAATCGCTCTATCATATGCTTGCGAAGAAACTGGGTACATCAAATCACTCTCGAATTAGCTTTTTTAATAGAACCTGTTACAGTCCTAACATAGAGGAAAGCCTTGTATAAATTGATTTCGGGCAATAGAGCCAAGGCCGCCCTCACTTGTTCTAATTTTGTATTCGTGCACCTTAAAATACCTTTCTGAGATTTCTCGTCAAAATCGATAAAGGAGAATTCAGCATCAGCAAGCCCAATGTTCCCAAGGTTCTCGTGCAGGACAGACCATACCGCCTTTTTGACATCCTCTTTCGCGAACTTCTTGTCAGACACTACCTCGAACATGACGTATCTCTTCTTGCTTTTCAGCGTAGGTGGATAGGGTTTCATTTCAACTCACCTAACAGGGCGTTTGGATTCTCGGATATCGCCCATAGGGACTGGGCGCGGGTCAGGCCGATTAGAGGCCCCATCGCCGCCAAATCCTCCGGGGCCCTCATCTCGTAAATGTCCCGAGCCCCAGATACGATTATTATGTCATTTCTCATTTTTTTGCATATCTCAACCATTGACGCCAGGTTGGATAACAGTCTCGGTCTATGCGAATGTTTCGTCTCGATTATGTTCCTCAGAGAGATTCCTATAAAGATGCCGTAGTCCTTCGCTATCTGGCCCACTGCGGTGTCGAACTCGCTCTTCAAGCCTATTGGGTCCAGGAGGACGTTGACGCCTTTCTTTCTGACGATTGCCTGGTTCAGAGCCAACTCGCCCCCCCTTACGAAATTGAGCCTCCCCTTTGTTATTTTTATCTCACCCGCGCTCCTGGGTTCGCAGTAGGCGATCTCATCGAATAGCACTCTTTGATAGCCCAGCTTCTTGCCGAACTCAACGCAAGCCCCGTCGAACACCAGGCCGTCTATGAACTCTCTCACATTATCACTCGAATATGATTTTAGCATTATACTTCATGTTGTTAAGGTTAGCGGGGAAAGAGGCTATCTTGATTACGGTCTTAATCGCATCCCCCTTATAGTCCAGGGCCAGCTTTCCAGCATAGGCCTTCTGCTTGTTGAACCTCAGGAAAAGCGAGCCTTTCTCGTCCATTCTCTCATCTATAGTGTTGGCTATAGCCTCTCTGTCCTCTTTAGATAATTCGGTTATTATTTTCTGGAGCACTGCCTTTATCTCGGCCGCTTTGTCTGTCCAGAAGGTCAGTTTCGCTATCCTCGGACCATAAAAGCTCTCCACTTCCTCGTTCTTCAGCTTGGCCTTCTCCGGCAGGATGAGAGAGAGGGCCTTCTCGACTTTTTTCAAATCTTCTGTCGGATAGAGAAACGCCTCTAAAGCTATGTTATGGACTACTTTCATGTCAATCCCCTGCTTTTCTTCCCAGCAGAGGTTAAGCCCCTATGAACCCTTCCTTTCTTTCCCAGTATCCAGTTGATGTCCTTGTCCGACCTTATTGCCGGGTGGTTCACATCTACGAGTATCACTTCAAAGTATTTGCTCTTCCCGTCCTCTCCTACCCAGTAAGAGTTGAGGACCTCTAGATTCGGATATTTCCTCACGACTCGCTCTTCAGCCATCCATTGCAGAGACTTGTGCGGCTTGAACTTCAGGACACCCATCTTGCTGGGCATTCTCTTTGAGCGAGGCCTAGGTTTCCTTCGCCCGCCCTTCCTGATTCTTGTCCTAACTACTATGAATCCCTGCTTTGCCTTGTAGCCTATCTCCCTCGCCCTGACCGGATTCGTAGGCTTGTCTATCTTGATGTCTACCGGTTCCTTTCTCCACTTTATCAGCTTTTCCTTATAGTGCTTCCAGAGGCTATCGTCCTTTCCGGAATACTCTCTCTGAAAACTCTCCTTAATCAGTTTTGTTGCACTCATGTTTTATCCTCCTGTTCGGGATTGCTCCCACATTCAGGTTGTTTAAAACCAGTGAAATAGTTCTGTCTTTCCCGCTTTTTAAACCTTCCCAATAACAACAGGGTTAGCAAAACGAGCCAGTAAACATAAGTACAGTTGTTACCAAAGCAATAAGTACGCTTAGTGTTACTGCAACCGATTTCAATCCACCGCGTTTATCTGGATACTTTCTCGCAAGCACCCTGTATAGCACATAAATCAAAACTATTAGCAGTATCGCGAATAGCAACTGCACTGGCTTAAGTAATGGGTCTTCTGTACCAACGCACATGAAAAAGGTTAAAATCTTTAGATATTTAAATTTATCACAAGATATTTAAATAGGGTAGGCACTAAACTATTATCACGTTCTATTTCTATATA
The DNA here is from genome assembly GCA_964456465.1 of Microcaldota archaeon. GTDB lineage: Archaea > B1Sed10-29 > B1Sed10-29 > B1Sed10-29 > CAYVZL01 > CAYVZL01. Next base: position 6,184 of record CAYVZL010000025.1, on the reverse strand, counting down.
GGACCATAGATTAGTGATTGCGATGGGAGTTAGACCCGGAAGGACAATGAGGACGCCTAGGAGAGCTTGGTCTAGGACAGCGAAGCGAGTTGCTAAAAGGGCTTTCGTCAAGGGAGTACCTGACGCCAGAATCCATATGTTCGAGATGGGCAGCCCAGGCAAGAAGGACCAGTTCGATGTGCAGATAGACCTGATAGCCCAAGAGCACGTACAGATAAGGGACAACGCTCTTGAATCGGCGAGGGTATCTGCCAACAAACTTTTCGAGAAGAAGATACTTCCTGAGAACTATTTTTTCAAAGTGAGAGTCTATCCCCACCAGTGCCTGAGAGAGCACACGCTGGCCACGGGCGCAGGCGCAGACAGGATATCGTCTGGCATGCGGCTATCGTTCGGCCGGCCTAGTGGAAGAGCCGCAGTAGTCACCGATGGCCAGGCAGTTATGTCCGTCTACACGACAAAGAAGTTCAGGGAAGACGGATGGAAAGGCCTTGAGCGAGCGGCCAAGAAGATGCCTGGAAACTCTATAATTGTCGAGAAGAAGAAATAATGGACACTGGGGGATTTGAACCCCCGGCCTCGCCCACGCCAAGGGCGCGATCTTCCAGCTGATCTAAGTGCCCATGCAAAATTTAGGGGTGCTGCTGATTATTAAGCGTATTTACTAAAAAGCGCTTGTGTGAAGAAATTAAACCGACGGCGATATGTAGAGAATGTTGTCCCCTCTCACAATCACAGTCCCTATCTTTGAGTTCACGTCGTCTCCTTCGAGCTCTTCCGTGTCTTCCATGACCAGGTTCATGTGCTGGTCGAATGCCATTAACTTGCCTCGGAGATGCCTTGTCCCCTTCAGTCTGACTAGTACTGCCTTGTGCATCGAGTTGTTCAACAAATCGAACGGTCTTTCAATTGCCAATTAAATCACCTTTTTCTTTTAAAAAAACTAAATAATCTACTCACTATAGATTGTTTAGGGGCTTCTACTTTAAAAGCTACTCCCGCCAATTCCGATGCCAGCCTGCTTATTATCATGCTGGTTTGCGCGGTAGGATACTGCTTGACGATGGGCTTGCCGGCCACCACGCACTCCCTGACAAGCGGGTCGTCGTTTATCTTTGCCAATATAGGACATTCGAGCAGAGTCTGGACCTCTCTCTCGGTCAGCTCGCCCTTGGTGCCTTTAATCATGTTCATTACCGCTCCGAGTATCTCCGAGCCCATCTTCTCCGCGACTATCCTCGTCTTATAGGCATCGGTTGCTGATATCGGTTCTGGAACCACGACCAGGATAGTTTCCTTGCATGCGGCGAAGCAGGCTATGGTGTCCCGTCCCACTCCGGCTGGGCAGTCTATCAGGACAAAGTCGGCGTTACCCGAGTACTCTAATACGGGTCTCTGCAGTTTCTCCGGATCAACTCTCCTGAACTGAGACGGTGATATGCCCGCGGGGACAAATTTCGCATTCTCGACGACATCATAAACGGCATCCTGTGAGTGCGCCTCGCCATTCAAGACGTCCTGTAAGGTGATCGGTCTCCCTTCCATCCCAAGAACCAGCTCCAGGTTGGCCATATCCAGGTCCGCGTCAACCATAATCACCTTCTTCCCTAGTTTGGCCAGAGCAATGCCTAAATTAGCGACCAGGAAAGTCTTTCCTACCCCGCCTTTCCCGGATGCAATTGCTATTATCCTTCCCATGCCATCACTTCAACGCAAATTTATGAATGCCCTCGTCCAGCCTCTGCACTATCCTCTTGACCTCGACGTCGGATATTTCGCCGGACGATCTCAGGAGACAGACGAGGTCCCCTGCCGGATAGACTATGTTGTAGCCGCTCTCGTCCTTGATGGTTATGAATTTCGCATCAGGGAACTCGGACGTTATGTACTCGCAGATGGACGAGCCCTTCACAGCCCGAGCGAACCCGTCCCCGTCTGACGACATGAGGACAGAGCCGTCTTTTTTAGAGATTATCAATGAATCAACATAAAAATCCTTTGCCAGGTTCTTGACATACTCGCCTGGCCTCTTCGATATCCTCCGGACTTCAATCCATAACAGCTCCTTGAGGAACTTTACCCTTTCGTCCCTATTCTGGTCCGGGGTCTTCTTCCCTATCACCTTGAGCCAAATGCTTCTGAGCGTCATTCTCTCCCCTTCTTCTTGACCATTTTGTCTATTCTCTTGTTCTCATCATCAGCGCTCTCGAGCAGGACGGCTCTCGTGACTTTTGGTCCGACCATCCGCGATAGGCCGTACTTCTTGAGCAGGACATCTTTCGCATACTCCTTCGTCTCGCGTTTCGTCTCAATCAGGGCGTCTTCATATGAGTAGGAAAACGCGTTCGGAAAGGGAAGCGAAGACGCGCTCATTATCTCGTTCTTCAGGTTGCAGTCGTCATTAAGTGTCATGATCAGCTGCACCTGGTACGGTGAGAGCGAGAACGAGTCCACGACGCCCTTGCTGGCCAGGAAGGCGTTCAGCGTCCTGATCAGCCCCTCTTCCGCGGTGTACCTCTTGTTGTATCGGTAGTATTCATAGTCGCTGGAGACTATGTTGCCGTCATGGAACACCAGGACCCCCTCTTCCACGCCGTTCTTGCCCTTGATGGTCACGCAAGTATACCCGTTGAATTTTTCTCTCATGAGTTTGACTACGTGCTCTTTCGGATTGACGTCGCTCAGAGCCACTCCTTTCTGTACCGTTGTGCCTGATGCTATGTTCATTCTATCTGCCTAAATTCTTGATCATGATGAGGTGGTCCGCCGTGTTCTTGAGAGCAACGGATAACGGGTCGCTGCCTATCACTATCGTCTCTTTCCCGTGCGATTTTGCCTTCAGCAGGACGGACTGGAAATCCGCATCTCTCGTCATGAGCGCGATTATGTCTATATGCTGGTTATATATCAGCTCCATGGCCTCCGCAGCCATCGGGGCGTCTACATCGTCTGTCGTGACTATGATCGGTTCAAGGCCCTGGTTGACTATCGCCTCTATCAGTTTTTCCGGGGCGAACTGGTTCAGGAACACCTTTCCTATCTTCATTTCCCCGAACGCAGACAGCTGGTTCTTGACTTTGGTCAGGTCGAAATCGAATTCCTTCCTGAGCATATTAGGGCCGTCGACCAGCAGTCCTATCCTCTTCCCTGCATGCCCCTTTCTTTTGAATTTGCGTTTTATTCTCTCGAACATAAGATCACAATACAAAGGCCTTTCTCGTGTTTCTCTCTGTTATCCTGTCCAGCTCATCAACAGGCAATTCCTTGACCTGCGCTATCTCCTCCAGCGCCCGCCTAACGTTCTTCGGCTCGTTCCTGCCAGAGCGGGTAGGGCTAAGGTAAGGCGAGTCTGTTTCAACGAGTATATTAGATAGGGAAATATCCTTAATTAAACTTTTGCTGTCCCTGTAGCAGATGCTGGTCGCGAAAGAGATATAGTAGCCTAAATCCTCCGCCTTTTTGGCCTCGGGCTTGTTTCCGGAGAAGCAGTGGAGTATCGCCAGTTCGACGTGTTTCTTTTCAATTATATCCAAGACGTCTTTCATCGCCTCTCGCGCGTGGATTATCAGCGGTTTTTCGTATTCCTTGGCTATGTCAATGAACCTCTTGAAGTTTTCTATCTGCGGTTCCTTCTCCTTGCTCCAGTAATAGTCCAGCCCGACTTCACCCACTGCCACGCAACTCCCCAGATATTTTTCCAATGCGCTGATTTTATTCTCCTTAAGGCAGCTGATCGGGCCTATCCCCGCGCAAGGAAGGACATAGCCGGTGAACTCCTTGCCTATCTTAGCTATCCTCTCGTTGGATGCAAAATCGGAAGCCGGGTCTATAATGAGCTTAACGCCGGCTTTCTTCGCCGCCCCTATCACCTGTTTCCTGTCCTTGTCAAACTGCTTTGCGTCTAGGTGGCAGTGAGAATCGATCATGGATACAATTACCCCTCTAAGCTTTATAAATAAATCTTGCCTTACTTTATTTATGAAACTCTCAAAACTCATTGCATTGACCATAGTCTTGGGCCTGGTTGTCTTCTTCGTTATATCCTTCCTGGCCGGCTTTGACAAGATTTTCCAGGTCCTATCCCAGGCGGACTACTGGTTCATACTCGTCGCGATAGGATTCCAGGGGCTATCAATAGTCACTATCTTCTTCAGATGGGACCTGGTCGTCAAACACTGCAGGCTGAAGATATCCGACTCCAGGCTGTTCATGATAACGCTTGCCGGAATCGCTTTCTCCCATCTGATGCCCAGCTCCAGAATGGGCGGGGAGCCGGTCAGGGCGTATTTCCTGAGGAACGAGACGAAGAAAAGCACCAGCCTCTGCCTATCGACCATAATAGTCGAGAGGATATTCGATGCCGTCACGTTCTCTATCATCTCTCTCTTCGTCCTGGTCTCAATCTTCCTTTACTGGAACCTGCCTGCCTGGATCATAATCCTTCTAGTGGCCGCGTTCCTGATAGCCCTCTCCATGCTGGTCATAATAGTTTATATCTCAGTCAACAAGAAAGTCGGCATGAGGATAGTCATGTGGTTCTTCAAGAGGTTCCAGCGCTTCCTGTCGCGATGGAAGACGACCGCTCAGTGGGAGAAGAAGCTGCAGAAAGACGTCATCCTCTTTTCCGGGAGCGTGGCTGGCATGATAAAGAAGAGGCATCTTTGGGCGTATGGCTTCGGTTTCTCGTTGCTTGCCTGGATATTCGACATCTTCCGGACTTACTTCATCTTCATCGCGTTAGGCAATAACGTCAGCCTGTTGGTCATCGGAGGGGCGATAGTCATAGCGGCGCTCGCAGGCGCCATCCCTATCTCGCCTGGCGGACTCGGACTCATCGAGGCGGCGATGGTGATAGTCTTCACTTCAGCAGGCATACCTATTACGATAGCCGTCATGGTCACTATAATCGACAGGCTCATCTCTTACTGGGGGCTGACTTTCATAGGTCTGATCCCCTCATATTATCTTGGAATCAAAAAGTATAAGGCGTGAAAATGAGAATAAGGATGGCCAAAACCTATAAAGGCGAACTCGAACAGACGCTAGTAAAAAGCGAGCAGTTTAGAAAGAGAGTGCAGTTACTCGAGGAGAGGGCTAGGAAAATAAGAGAAGAGCTCGAAAAGACGGATCCTCAATCGCCCCGTCATAGTGAGCTTGCCGAGAAGAAAAATAAGCTTTATGCAATCATAGACAAGTTCAATTCCAGGATACACAGTCCGATGGAAATGAGAGGCTATCAGAAAGAGTATCAAGAGCTTCCGACCATCTACAAGGCCAGGAACGAGATACGGCACCGTCTGATTAGAGACCATAGCATCAAGGAGGACATAGCCGATGTTGCCGCGACTATAAAGATGACGAGGGGACTAGACGATAAAGCGGCGATAAAAATGGCGCGCGAGATACTTGGCAACGAGATAATGGCAGGCAGGATGAGCGAATTGAAGATAGTGGACGAGATGGGCGAGAGGGAGACGGCTGATGAGACCGAGCGTAACAAAAGATGGATAATAGCCGATGATATACTGCTGCATGGCGAAAGTAGTAAATATCTGAAGCGCCTTAACCAAAATAAAAGGACTTATGTTTGACGGAGGTTTTTCGATGGCTGGGGAGGTTAATCAGGGGATAGTCAAGGAACTTAAAGAGGGGAGGTTCGTTGTCATAGACGGGGAGCCATGCAAAATCGTGAGCATCGATATCTCTAAGACTGGAAAGCACGGAGCGCACAAAGCCAGGGTCGAGGCTATCTCCCTGTTCACCGGCACTAAAAAGACACTGATGAAGCCAGGTGACGCGACGATAGAGATTCCTATAATCGAGAAGAAAGCTGCCCAGGTCGTGTCAATAATGGGTGATAGACTGCAGCTCATGGATTTAGCCACTTACGAAGTATTTGAGATGGAGACGCCTGACGAGTTCAAGGGAAAGATAGCACAAGGAGCGGAGCTAGAGGTCCAGGACGTCATGGGGAAGAAGATGATTGTCAGGGTCAAAGGGTAATGAAAAGTTATTGCAAGATTTCTGATTTAACCCCTTTTGGCTAATGGAGGAATACAAGAAGTCTAGGGGGGAGGGGGGGACACTTCCTGTATTCTTTCTCTGTTATCTCCCCTAAAAAAGCTCTGTTTTCCAAAAAAAGTTTTCTGAGCCATTTGGTAAAAAAGTTGTGAAATGAAAAAAG
>CAYVZL010000024.1:0-8819 GCA_964456465.1 Microcaldota archaeon | reverse complement strand
TCATAGCTGCAGTCCTAGGCATCTCGGCAGTAGTGGTCTTATTTGTTTCAGGGGCATTCACTTCTTCTACAGCGGGAGCCGGCCTGTCCAACTGCAGGCTCGCCGCGGCCAACTGCCAGAAAGACATGACCTTGGGAATTAGTACGAGTTGCCTCTACTGCGAAGCGGCATGCAAGGATGCCGCTGGCAAGGACCTATTGGACGGGACGACAGGCACGTGTGGGTTAGCCTGCCAACAGTGCAAGACAGGAAGCATGGTTTCTTCCGGTTCTGGCGCAAGTTTCGGCCTCGTTGGTTACTGGAAGTTTGATGAAAGGACTAACATTACTGCGTTAGACTCCTCTGGCAATGGAAATATAGGAACTTACACGGGCGAAACATTCAATCACGGGACGTTAACGAATAATCCTACACGGGTAAGCGGGAAATATGGGAATGCCCTGCAGTTCAACGGCCTGAATTATGTCTCTGTCGGAAGCCCATCAAGCCTCAACCTAAACGGCGCTAATGGGATTACAGTGGCCGCGTGGGTAAATCCAGCAAACCTGTCTGGCACACATACGATATACGGCCGTCATACCGACTGTCTAAACGCCCAAGGAACATTCAGGCTCGATTCTGGTGGCAGGCTGCAGTATATCATAACGACAACCACCACCGTATGCGGCAGTCAGATCTCCACAGTTGCGATCCCGCTCAACACCTGGACCCATATCGCATATACCTGGAACGGCACAAATACTGTCTTCTACATAAATGGGATAATTGATTCACAAAATACTCTTACTGGAACGATAAGCGTCTCAGGCATGGCTAATGTCAACATAGGCGCCTACAGCGGAGGAGGGCAGGAATTTTTTAATGGTTCGATAGATTCGGTCAGGGTATGGAACAAGGGCCTTACGCAAGCAGAGATTCAAGCGGAAATGAACTCCCCCTATCCAGTAATACGACCTATAGCTAACTGGGAGTTCGATGAAAGCTCGCTAACAACCGCAGAAGATACCCACATATGGGTAAAAGGAAAAGCGGGGAATGCCTTGAGCTTCGACGGCTTGAACGATTATGTTAGCATAAATCCCGGTCCGATGCTTGGAACTAGCAACTTCACAATAGTCGCATGGGCAAAATACTTAGCGGTCAACGGCGGCGGAGGAAACCCGCAAAACGTTGTGGGAAGCGTGTATGGTTGCGGTGGACCCTCGCTAACTGAAGACTGGGGGAACCTGGTCTTTTATAGTCCGGTGAGCACGGGCGTTGGGGGCGGTTCCATAGCCAGCATAAAGAACAGATGGGTTCATCTGGTGTATGTCAAGGGCAGCAACACAATAAGCGCGTATATCAACGGTTCCTTGAAAGGCACTGACACTAACGCGAATATAGGCACGATGAACCTCATCATTCCGACCTGGAGGATAGGCTATCACGGGGCATGCGCGCCGACCGTGACAACTTTCAACGGCACCATTGACGAAGTGAGGATCTACAATCGCACTCTCTCAGATTCCGAGATTGTCGCCCTGTATAACTCTGGGGCTTAAGACTGCTAGAGAAAAAGTTAATAATGACTATAGGTAAAATAACATTGCGCGCCATTGGTCTAGAGGCATGATCTAAGCTTCCCAAACTAACCTGGAAACAGCTTAGGACCGGGGTTCAAATCCCCGATGGCGCATATGCAGTTCGCAAAACAACTGAATGGACTCAGAAAGCTGAATCTTCCTAGAGATGAATTCGCAATTTGCGGTAGTGGGCCATTGGCAGTAAGGGAAATTAGAGACTCAAATGACATAGACATAGTTGTTAAGAAAAAGCTTTGGGAACAATTAGCTAAGAAATATCCGGTTCATCAGTCCAGCAATAATAGAAATTTCATTCAGATAAGGGATATAGAGATGTATGAAGGTTGGTTTCCTTTGCTTGAAAATACAGACAAACTCATAGATACGGCGGATATCATCAATGGTTTCCGCTTTGTAAAATTAGAATATGTTATGGAATGGAAAAAGATAATGAAGAGAGAAAAAGACAAGAAAGATATCAAGCTAATTGAAAAATACTTAAAAAAAGGAAAGAAGTGGTCAGAATGAGCGAAGTGTGCAGTACAATACATCAGATATTTGGTAAGATGAAACGATTTTATTTTCCCTTTAATGCCGACGAGATTCCGAGCGATGGCGTATACGTCCTATTTGAAAGAGGCGAGAAGGCGCATGGTGCGGATAGGATTGTAAGAGTAGGAACGCACACTGGGAATAATCAGCTTAGGTCAAGGTTATTTCAACATTTTTTGAAAGAGAACAAGGACAGGAGCATATTTAGAAAGAACATCGGAAGGGCTTTGCTTAATAGAGATAAAGATCCCTTTCTTGAGCAGTGGGAGTTGGATTTGACTGAGAGAAAAGCTAGAGATAAGTTCGCCAACGGAATCGATTTTATGAAACAAAAAGAAGTTGAAAAAAGAGTTACAGAGCATATTCAGAAAAATTTCAGTTTTATCGCTCTTGGAATTAAAGATAAGGCAAAACGTCTTGAATTTGAATCTAAAATCATATCAACTGTCTCTCTGTGCGATGAGTGCCGGCCGTCTCAGAATTGGTTGGGTTTGTTCTCTCCAAAAGATAAGATAAAAGAGAGTGGGTTGTGGCAAGTCAATGAACTCAATAAGACGCAACTGAATGAGAATGAAATTAGCGACTTGCAAAAAATAGCAAACATTGAAAATAAAAAATAAGAAAAAAGAAGAAACATTACTCCTATGGTTCTTCCTCTCCGGTTTCTTCCGGCTCGTCCTTAGGCTCTTCCGCCGGCTCTTCCTTTACCGTTTCCTCAGACTCTTCCTCTTCAGTCTCTTCCGAGGTCTCTTTTGGCTCTTCTACCACGATTCTCTCTGGTTCTCCTTCGCCAGAAACCACTTCCCCGACTGCGCTTGAGGATCTCACCTTTGTTATCCTTATCTTCACTTTGTCTCCCTTGTTGGTACCAGGGACGAATATCACGAAGTTCTGGATTTTTGCGATTCCATCTCCGCGAGAGCCGACCTCGATTATCTCTACGTCGTAGGTCTCTCCTTCTTTGACCGGCTTGTCCTGCGAAGAAAAATCTCCTCCGCCGAATCTTCTGCCGCTGCCGCCACCGTATCTTCTTCTTCCACCGAAATTCTCCATTTTAAATTCACCTTCAGTTTAATCACTCTTAGGCATCATCTGCAAAAGAAGACGCTAAGGATTAACATTACAGTACCTTTATCTCTCCCGTCTTTCCAACGCCAAGCTGCAGCTCGCCGTTCCACTCCTTGACGAACCCGCCGCTTATCTCAACGTTGTCTCCCTGCTTGACCGTGGAGATCTGCTTCCCCCATAGGGTCAGCTTCACTGTACCGGAACCATCATCCAGAACAGCATTCGCGACTGTATTGGTCCCGTATTTCGTGTTTACCGTTCTCGGCTCCGTGACCTCTGTTACCTCAGCCTTAAGGCTAACGTCGTTCGAGCCCGCTTTCAGTTCAGAAATTTTCATCCAATCACTCCAAAACTAGTCCTTCGACCATTTGTATGTATTATGATGTCCACATTAATATATATTTTGGTCAGCTATGCAGGACTAAGAAAAATAGGAAAAACAAAACTTGTTTTAGAGTTCTTGCAGGTTCTTTATCAGAAAGTCCTTCAGGGCTTTGTCGTCTGGGAAACCTATTCCACCCTTGTATTTCTTGTCTCCGGCTCTCGTATAATAGCCTTTCGAGATGGAGATGAACTCAGCCTCTTCTATCTTCTTTCTGGCTATCTCGATGAAATTGTTCCCGTATTTGTATTCGTCTGATTTTATTGTTATATACTCTGGCATGTTGTTCCTCCGTTATTCTTTTTTCTGTTATTCTTCTGCGTAGCGAGATATATAAATATATGCCAACGGGTAAAAGTTAATCATGTTCGCTTTTATCTTCGGAAAGAACTGGATGCTGTCTCTGGCCGAGCTGATTTCCTATTTCGAGAAAGAGGGGGTAAACTGGTCTTTCGTCGACCTCACCAAGAAGGCGCTTATGGTGGAGGCGGAGATATGGCCTGAGATGATAGACGAGCTCGGGGGGACACTCAAGATAGTGCAGATAGACAAGTGGTTCGACTTCGTTGACCTGAAGAAGCAAGACTTCGGCGACTATGTAGACTGGTCGATAAGCGTGTACGGCAGCCACTTATTGTTTAAGGACGTCAAGAAGATATTCAAGCGCTTCCCCAAGGACGGCGTGCTCTCGCATACTATCCTCATAAAGAAAAGGACTAGGGAGGTCTGTCTGATATTCGGCATGAAGACCTGCTACTTCGGCGAGACCATAGCTGTTTCCAATCCTTACGATTTCAAGAAGAGAGACGAGAGCAGACCGGTCCAGAGGCATGAGCTGGCAATAGCGCCTTCACGAGCTAGGATACTGGTCAACCTCTCCCAGGCCAAGGAGTCTATAATGGATCCGTTCTGCGGGATAGGGACCATAGGGCAAGAGGCTTTGCTGGCAGGGATAGGAAAAATCCACCTCAGCGACATAGACAAGAAAGCTGTCGAGTGGACCAAAAAGAATATTGACTGGGCCGAGAAGGCGTTCAAGAAGAAGAGCTTGGTCGTGATAGAGACTAGAGATGCGCGGAACTTGACCAGTGCTATTGAGGCGATAGCTACTGAGCCGGATTTGGGGCCAAAACTCCAGTATAGGATAAGCGAGGCGGACGCTAAACAGATAATCCACTACCTCACCGACCTCTATCGCGCGTTCTTCAGGTCTGCTTACAGAGTTCTGAATACTGGTGGCAGGATAGCGATAGTCCTACCGTGCATAAACACCAAATCAGGAAAAGTCTTCGTCCATAAGATGTTTGACGGATATAGGCCAGTCAATCTGTTCGAGAAAATACCCCAAACCTACCGCGACTATCTCAAGATAAGGAACACGATACTCGATGAGGAAAGGGAAGAGGGAAAAGCGAGAGTGGTCGTGCGCGAGTTCTGCGTTTATAGGAAAGTTTAATAAATCATCGCGAGTTATTAGGAATATGCAAAAATTCGTTTTATGGTTCAATGAGATAGGCAAGCACGATGTTTCTAAGGTCGGGGGCAAATGCGCCAATCTGGGCGAGATGGTGAGCAAGACCAGTGTCCCTGTGCCTCCCGGTTTTGCGATAACGTCTGCCGCATACGACTTTTTCGTCAAGAAGAACAACCTGGCGCAGAGGATAGACTCTGAGCTGAAGAAAGTAAAAGACCCTGACGACACCGAGAGGCTGAACGAGGTCGGCAGGAAAGTAAGAGAGATGATGATTAAGGCAAAGATACCTCGGGAGCTCGAGAAGGCCATACTTGAATCCTACCGCCAGCTCCAGAAAAAGACCGAGAAGAAGCTTTTCGTCGCAGTCAGGACCTCAGCTACCTCAGAAGACCTTCCTGGCGCTTCCTTTGCTGGCCAGGGTGAGACCTACCTGAATGTGCGAGGGGACAAGAGGCTGATAGAGGCTGTCAAAAAATGCTACGCTTCGCTGTACACAAACCGCTTCATCTTCTATCGCATAAAGAAGGGCTTCTCGCATCAGAAAATCTCGATGAGCGTGGCGGTTCAGATGATGGTCGAGTCTAAAGCAGCAGGCGTGATATTCAGTCTCGATGTGAGGAACGGTAATCCTAACGTTATAGTCATAGAGGGGGCCTGGGGTCTGGGCGAGTATATAGTCAAGGGAGAGGTAACTCCGGACAACTTCATTGTCAGGAAGAGGGATCTGAACATCATCGAAAGAAAGATAATGAGCAAACCGATCATGCTGAAGAACAAGAAAGGCGGAGGCACCATCGAGAAGAAAGTCCCGTCCGCAATGAAGAAGAAGCCTGTCCTGACCGATAGCCAGGTTAAGGAGTTGGCAAGATATTCATTGCTGCTCGAGAAGCATTATAAGATAGCACAGGACACTGAGTGGGCGCTTGATGAAAAACTGAACACGCTGTTTATAGTCCAGACAAGGCCGGAGACGGTCTGGAGTGAGAGGACGGCCAGGGGAGAGACGAGGACAATCGAGATAAAAAAACCTCTGCTGAAAGGTCTAGCCGCTTCACCAGGGGTTGGAGCGGGGAAGGTGAAGATAGTCAAGAATCTTAAAGAGCTGTCTAAGGTCAAGCAGGGCGACATACTGGTAACTAAAATGACCTCGCCAGATATGGTTCCGGCGATGAGCAAGGCTTCAGCTATCGTCACGGATGCGGGGGGGATTACCAGTCACGCCGCTATTGTCTCTCGCGAGCTTGGGATTCCTTGCGTTGTGGGGACTGAGAAAGCAACGCACATGTTCAAAGATAACCAAGAAATAACTGTAGACGGGAATGCTGGCGCTGTCTATGAAGGGATTATGAAGATTGAGAGGCGTGAAGAGAAGATAGAGCACGTTCCAAAGACCAGGACCCGCGTCTATGTTAATCTAGGCATTCCTGACGAGGCGAAGAAGATAGCCAAGATGCCTGTGGATGGAGTCGGCCTGATGCGCGAAGAGTTCATACTAGCCAGCGAAATAGGAGAACATCCGCTGGCGATGATAGAGCAGGGGAGGTCGGAGGAGTTCATCGACAAGCTTGCTCATGGTATCAGGATAGTGGCTAAGGAGTTCTATCCAAGGCCCGTCGTCTTGCGCCTGTCGGACTTCAAGACTAATGAATACAGGGCATTGAAGGGTGGAGAGAAATACGAGCCGGAAGAGGCCAATCCCATGATAGGCTGGAGAGGCTGTTCAAGATACATCACACCAAGCTTCGAGCCCGCGTTCCGGCTAGAGTTGCGGGCAGTCAGGAGAGCAAGGAGCGTGTTCAAGAATATCCACATCATGCTGCCTTTCCCACGCACCATTGCCGAGGTCAAGAGGACAGAGGAGATAATGAAGGAAGAAGGACTGGAGCGCGGCCCGCATCTGAAAATCTGGCTCATGGCAGAGATTCCTTCCAACATCTTCCTGGCCGACAAGTTCTCGGAGTACTGCGATGGCTTCTCTATTGGCAGCAACGACCTGACCCAGCTTATACTGGGAGTGGACAGGGACTCGGAGCTGCTTGGGAAAATGGGCGAGTTTGACGAGAAGAACGAGGCGGTCAAGAGGGCGATAAAGCACCTGATAGAGGTCGCGCATAACCACCACAGGACTGTGAGCATCTGCGGTCAGGCCCCCTCCGAATATCCTGAGTATACCAAGTTCCTCGTTGATAACCATATCGACAGCATTTCTGTTAATCCTGACGTTATAATGAGGACGAAAAAACTAGTGGCAGAGGCAGAGGGTAAGTAATGTTCACAGAAGTCTTCCAACTCTCGAGTCTTCTAATAATTCTCGTAAGCGTTCTTGCTCTATCGGTGGTCGAGAGGAAACTTAGGATACCGACGCTTTTAGGTTCGGTCTTCATCGGGATACTTTTAGGCCCGTCGGTGTTCAACTTCATTGACTACCAGCATATACCCGAATGGCTGAATTTCTTCGCGCTGATGGGGGGCATGCTGATATTGTTCTTGATCGGGCTAGAGACTAACTTGAAGGACCTCTTTGAGACATCCAAGCGAGCCAGCGTTATGACCTTTCTAGGAATGTTCTTTTCTGGTGTCTTCGTCCTGATACTCGGCCTTGTCTTCGGGTTCAGCAAGAGCCAGATTCTGCTGCTTATTGCTGCGACAGTGGTGACGGCTACTCCAACCTCTCTAGCCATCCTGCTGGAGATGAAAAAGACCAGGACGAAGGCTGCCGGCTATCTCCACGCGAGCACCATACTCGACAACATAGCTGGCATATTCTTCGTCTTCCTGCTGATAGCCGTCCATGAGACCGGCGGGTTCGAGGTCTGGGGGCTTCTCAGGATAATCGCCACGCTCGGCTTCCTACTGCTGATATCCTACACCATAATGCCCAAACTCAGCAGGTGGTTCTTCCACACTTTCGGCCATCCCAACCCCCAGACAAGAATAACTATCGCTTTCACTTTCGTCTTGTTCTTCGGCGTGATATCCTCCTACTTCCTGTACGAGGCGGCTCTGGGCGCCTTCCTCGCCGGCGTCGTCCTGAGCGAGATAAATCCGAATTACAAGAAAGAACTGATGAAAACGATTACTGACATAGGTGAGGGCCTCTTCTTCCCGCTATTCTTTTTGACGATAGGACTGGCAGTCAATGTCTGGAGTGTGCTTTCACCAATCATCCTGCTTTTCCTTGCAGTCTACATAATCGCGGCGGTGTCCGGCAAGTACATCGGCGGATATTACGGGGCCCTTGTGCAGAAGTTGAGCAAGAAAGAGGCTGAATCGATAGGCTCGGGTCTTGTCCCCAGAGGAGGGATAGGGCTGATAATAGCGCAGGTGGGCCTGGCTCTGGCTCTATTCACCCAGGAGCAGTTCGCGATGGTGGTATTGATGGTATTCGCCACGACAGTGATAGGGATAATGATGATATCGAGGAGCTTCAGTCGGCTAAAATAGTTCCTCTCCACCGTGCTTTTTTGAGAATTCGTTTGCTGCTTTGGAGAACGCCTTCCAAATCTCCTTTTTCAACTTCATATTGCCGCCCTTACTGAGCGCGGTGTTCATGTCAATCTGCATTATCTCGCCGAGTGTCATTCCAGGGTGGCACTTCTTGACTGCGTTAATCCCCTCTTGGATTGCGAGCTTTCTGACCTGCGATTGGGTCAGCTTTGGGACCATGACGCGGTGTGGTTCTACAAGCACTTGCTTCTTCCTTTTCAAAAATCCTGGCATAATATATGTTAGAAAAAACGTATATAAATAACAAACTCTTCTGTATATTGATTATATGCTA
>CAYVZL010000023.1:0-8821 GCA_964456465.1 Microcaldota archaeon | reverse complement strand
TTGGTCAAGAAGTGAATTGGTCTTTATGATTTCGCTGGATAAGGCGGTTATTGCCCGTTATCAACACGGGCAATTGAACTTCGAGATTCTGGTCGAACCCGAAAACGCCTACAGGGCGAAACGAGGGGAGAGTGTCCCGCTCGATAACTTAGTAGCTTCAAGGGATGTATTTTCTGATTCTAAGAAAGGCCTGCGTGCGAGCGAGTCGGACCTGAACAAAGTATTCGGCACGAACAGCTTCGAGATGATACTCAAAAAGGTAATGAAGGACGGAGAAATCCAGTTAACCACAGAACAGAAAAATAAAATGCAGGAGGAAAAGACAAAGCAGATAGTGAACCTGATAGCAAAGAACGCCGTTGACCCGCGCACCCATGCGCCCCATCCGCCACAGAGGATAGAGAAGGCGCTGGAAGAGGCAAGAATCCATGTGGACCCGTTCAAGCCAGCGCAGAGCCAGATGGAGGCAGCTCTGAAGGCGATAAAGACCATACTGCCCATCAAGCTCGAGATAGTCAGGATCGCGGTCAAGATACCTGCGGAGAACGCTGTCAGGGTATATGGTTTTGTCAAGGAACACAAGATGATAAGGGAAGAGTGGGAATCGGACGGCTCGCTGATAGCATTGGTCGAAATACCGGCCGGCCTTCAGGGGGATTTCTTCGACAAGCTCAATAAGCTAACATCAGGCAATAACGAGACGAAAATAGTTGAGAGGATTTGACATGAAAGACATTGTTGTGCCCGGAGATAAAGTCGATGGGAAAGTGGAATCATACGTATTCAAGGAAGGAGATAGCGTTTACTCTATGGTCCTGGGTGTGATGGACGATAAAGAGGGTTATGGGCGGATAGTGCCGCTTAATGGAAAATACTTCCCGCAGGTAGAAGACTATGTCGTCGGAGTGATTACTGACGTTAAGCGAGGCGGCTATGTGCTGGACATCAATTCCCCCTACGACGCTTTCCTTGCCAGCAGAAGGAGATACGACAATGGTGCCGTCATTTTTGCTAAAGTGGGGGATGTGAGCGAGGTGAGGAGCGTGTCCCTGACGATGGACAAGCAGCTCTACGGCGGCGAGCTCATGGAGATAATGGCGGTAAAGATCCCCAGGGTCATAGGAAAGAAGAACTCGATGGTCATGCTGATAAAGGAGAAAACTAATACGGATATTTATGTTGGGAGAAACGGAAGGATCTGGCTTAAGGGCGGAGACATGGACAAGGCCAAGAGAGCCATACTGAAGATAGAGAAGGAAGCTCATACTGACGGTTTGACTGACAGAATAACCGAATTTTTGAAGTAGGTGATTGAATGGGAGGAGCAAAAACTGATTTGGAATTGATTAAGAATGGTAAGAGAATCGATGGTAGAAAATTTGATGAACTCAGGCCGATAAAGATTGAAGTAGGCGTGTTGAAAAGAGCTGACGGCTCTTGCTTTTTAGAATGGGGCAAGAACAAGGTGCTAGCCGCCGTATATGGCCCTCGCGAGTGTTTTCCAAAGCACACGCAGAACTCTTACAAGGCCAAACTGACTTATAGGTATAATATGGCGCCTTTCTCCGTTGATGACCGGAAGAGACCTGGCCCTGACAGGAGATCCACGGAAATATCCAAAGTCTCTCGAGAGGCGTTGGAGAAGGTTGTCTTCCTCGAGTATTTCCCGAGAACAGCGATTAATGTGTTCGTGGAAGTATTGCAGGCCGATGCAGGCACTCGTTGCACAGCTCTAACCGCGGCCAGCGTGGCTTTGGCTGATGCGGGAATACCGATGAGAGACGTCATAGCCGCTTGCGCCGCAGGCAAGGTCGAGGATGAGATAGTGCTGGATTTGTGCCAGGAAGAGGACAACTTTGGCTCAGCCGACCTGCCAATAGCTATTTCGCCGAGGACCGGACAGATACATTTGATGCAGATGGACGGGATACTGGACGAGGAAGAATTCAAGAAAGCATTCGATATGGCTATCAAGGGATGCTTGGACGTTCATGAGATGCAGAAGAAAGCATTGAAAGAAAAATACGAAAAGATTGGTGAAGTTTATGGAAACGAGTGAAATTGTTTGGGAAATAAGGAGGGACTCGATGCGGAAGATGATCGAGTCGGGGAAGAGATCCGACGGAAGAGCCTTGGACGCGTACAGGAAGATAGAGTTCCTTGAGAATTATGTTCCGAAGGCGCAGGGTAGCTGCCTAGTAAGGCTGGGAGATACCCAGGTGCTGGTTGGAGTGAAGATGGATATTGGGGAGCCATATCCCGATTCTCCTGATAGAGGAAACCTATCGACATCATGTGAATTAGTGCCTCTGGCCTCTCCCGACTTCAGCGCTGGTCCTCCAGACGAAGAGTCGATAGAGACAGCAAGAGTCGTCGATAGGGGTATCCGCGAGTCGAAGATGATAGACTTCGAGAAGCTCTGCATAACCGAGGGAGAAAAAGTCTGGACAGTGATGGTGGATATACACGTGCTGGACCATGACGGCAACCTCATTGACGCGGCCTCTCTGGCGAGCGTGAAGGCTCTTTTGGACGCTTATCTGCCGAAATTAGAAGACGATAAGCTGATTTATACGGAGAAGGGAGACAAGCTGCCCGTTAAAGAAAAACCGGTCTCGAGCACTTTCGCGAGCATAAACGGGAAGAGCATACTTGACCCGTCTTATGAAGAGGAGAGAGTGATGGACTCCAAATTCACTATCGTCACTACAGAGAACGGCGAGATATGCGCCATACAGAAGTCTGGCAGCGGCCCTTACAAAAGAGAGGACATCGAGCAGATGGTTGGAACAGCTATTAAGCGGGGCAAGGAAATCAGAAAACAATTCTAGGCGAACGATATGACTAAGTTGGGCTCAGCAAGCAGGTTCGGCTCCAGATACGGCACACCGCTCAAGCAGGAAGTAAGGGACATAGAGAGAGTGCAGAAGACTGCCCAGATATGCCCGCAGTGTGGAAGAAAATCTCTAAAGAGGAAAGGCTACGCTAAATGGGCATGTAGCAAGTGCGGTGCGGTCATCGCTGGCGGGGCCTATTACCCCCAGACGGATGTGGGCGCCATCGTCGAGAGGATAATCAAGAAAGGCGAGAAGTACGAAGAGGTCATGAAAGAAGTCGAGAAGAAGAAAAAAGAGGAAAAGTAGGTGTTCATATGACTTGGAAATGTCTAAATTCCCAGTGCAGGAAGAAAATCGATGACATAACCGCTATAAAATGCCCTTATTGTGGTTACAGGATATTCCAGAAAGAGAGACCGCCAATTGTTAAAAAGGCAAAAGCGATCTAGATGCTACTTATAACCACGTGCAGAAAGCCGTGCAAGAACACGAGGCTTTTTGCGAGGAACCTCAGCAATCTGGTGCCTGGTGCCGAGTATGTCCCGCGGGGGAAAAAGAACATATACTCTGTCATCGAAGAGGCGCGGAAGAAGGGACTGCGCAGGGTGGCTATAGTGTCGGACTTCAAAGGAAACCCTGGCGAGGTCGAGTTCATAAAGTTGGACAAACGCGAATGGGACTGGGCCGAGAGCATTTTCAGAATAAAGAGCGTCGATTACCAGAAAAGCAAGAGAAAAATAGGCGCGATAGCGGTTGATGGGACGCTCAAGGGGACAGTACTAGACCTGTTCGACATCGAGGAGAGCCAAGAGCCGGAAATAGTGCTCACAGCGGACGATAGGCAGATGAAGTTCGGAGACCAAATGAATATTAAGCTTGAGATTTACAAGAATTCGGAGGAATGAAAATGGCTGAACTTTCAAAGGAAACGCAGGAAGAGATAATACAGCTGCAGAATCTCCAGAGGCAGCTGCAGATGATAACGAACCAGAGGCAGAGGTTCGACATAGAGGTAATACAGACCGACAGCGCGCTAGCAGAACTGGAGAAGGCCGATGGAAAGGCTTACAAGGCGATAGGCACTCTGCTAATCGAATCGAAAGCGGTAGACCTGAAGAAAGAGCTGAATGAGAGGAGAAAAGAGGCGGTCGCCAGAGTGGACACGCTGAAGAAACAGGAAGAAAAGCTCAAGGTCAGGGCAGAAGAGCTGCAGAAAAGCCTCGAAAAGACGCTCGGAAAAGCCTAAATACGGCATTTTTAAATACTTACGCCTTTATAAATAAGGTATATAAAGAAGGTATTATGATGAAGCTGAAAGATGTCTGTCCTAAATGTTTTGCGGCTACTGGTTTTAGCATCTGTATGGAAGAAGAAAAGAACATTTATTTCTGCCCCAAGAACGCTACACACAGATTCAAGAAAGACAAAGACGGATTTTTTGTTCAACACACACTCTAGAGGAGGATTCTAATGGAAGAACCTAAGAAAATTAACTTTAAGATTGAGAATATAGTCGCTTCTGCTAATCTCGCAGTCGAGCTAGATCTCTACGGCATAGCGAGAGAAGTAGACAACGTTGAGTACGAGCCGGAGCAGTTTCCGGGTGCCATACTCAAACTAAAAGAGCCGAAGACGAGCTTGCTTCTTTTCAAGAACGGCAAACTAATCTGCACCGGTGCCAAAAGCGCTGAGGAAGTAGAAGCCGCTATCAACAAGGCCTACAGCCTGATAAAGCACTGCATAACCGAGCCTGCCAAAGAGATACTAAAAGAGAAGGCCAAGCCAGCAAAGGTTAAGCACAAGAAAGTGGAGAAGCACAAGCATACGAAAAAGGCCAAGAAAAAGAAGAAACGATAATTAACCAACTTTCCTTTTTAATTCATCTAATTCTTTTTTATTCAGACCCATGAGCGGAGCATAGACGGGTATTCTGTATTTCCTTTTTAGCCTCAGGAACCTGCTAACGTCCGTCTCTCCGGTCACAGCGCCGAGCGGATACTTGGCCTTGACATCCACCTCTATTCCCCTCTTCCTGATCATCCACGCGGCTAACCCGGAGTTCTTTGATTTTATTAAGAGCATCTTTCCAGCCGTGCCCAGTGGAAGGCCGCCAACTCCAGCATACTTATCGATAAATACATAGGCTCTGCCGTCGTAAATTTCGATGCCCAACGTCACTTTCGGGTTATCCAGATCCACTTTTGCTTTCGCTCTCTTCCTCACAAAATCTCCAATAATCTCGTTTATCCTCTGGGACTCGAATAGCTCTTTCGTCAGCCTCTGCGCCCTGACGGCGAACGTCTTCCCTTTAATCTTCGGCAGGAATTTCTCGACTGCTTTCTTGATACTGACTATCTCTGCCTCCGTCTCTATGCACCTAGAAAAAGATACTACGCCAAAAACCTGCTTGAGCTTCTCGACAGCTTTCCTCTCGTCCTCCGCGTAGACTAGAATCCTCCAGCGCTTCTTGACTATCTTAGCGTCGGGGAGAGCCGCCCTGATGTTCTGCGCCAGCTTCTCTATGAACTGTCTTCTGACTGGAGGAGACTTGGTGTAAATCTCCCCGTGTCTAACTATTATCATGTCAGAACTCTTTGGCGGCAAGCTGTACGTCTTCCGCGGTTATCGTTTTCCTCCCTGCATGCTTGGCTAGCTTGAAAGCCTGCGTGCTTAGGTCCTGTATAAAATCTGCGATTATGTTGGCCATTGCTTCAGATGCGTCTTCCGAAACTCTCTCAGCACCAGATTTCCTGATTAATCTGTCTATCGGTGCTAACGGTAATTCATGCATAATACTGCCTCCGCAAATTTTTCCGCAAGGTTTAATTTGTTGGTGTGTCTAAACTTATACTTGGAGGGATATAAAAACCCGATAGTTTTGGGCTCTCAGGATGCCCTAAACAGTAAAAGAAGCGATTATATGGCAGATTTCGAAAAACATCCTCTTTTAAAGCCAGAAAAAATAGAACAGAGACTTTACCAGAAGAACATAGTCGATAGCGTGCTCAAGAGGGGGAATAGCCTGATAATATTGCCTACGGCGCTCGGAAAAACGATTATAGCGGCCATATTATCCGCTCACGCCCTCGAGAAGACGCCCGGCTCCAAAATCCTTATTGTCGCTCCGACCAAGCCGCTGGCGATGCAGCACTACGAGACGTTCAAGTCCGTCATGGAACTGCCCGAAGATGACTTTATCCTCTTGACCGGCTCTATAAAGATGGGAGACAGACCGGACCTTTGGGAGGGCGCCAGAGTGATATCAGCCACCCCCCAGACTATAGAGAACGACCTGAAGAAGGGCAGGATAGGCCTGAAGGATGTCTCGCTCTTGATAGTGGATGAGAGCCACCACTCAGTAAAGTCTTATTCTTATGTCGACGTCGCTAGGCTATATGTCGAGCAGGCGAAGAGCCCCTTAATTATAGGTCTGACCGCTTCCCCGTCTATCGAAAAAATCAAGGAGGTCAGCAAAAACCTGTTCATAAAGAATATTGAGACCAGGACGGAGCAGGATGAGGACGTTATCCCCTACATCCATAAGAAAGAAATCGAGAGGGTGTTTGTCGAGCTGCCTCAAGAGTTCCAGGAGATAAGGGCTATCCTGAGAAGCTACATGGACCAAATTTTCCAGAAACTGAAGGATGCGAACCTAGTCTATTCCACTTCGATGAGAAAGGGAGACATCCTGAAATTACAGAAGACATTGATAAACAACAAGAATTTTCACGGGATAATTTTGACCACCGCTCTGATCAAGGCCTGGTATGCTGTCGAGATGCTAGAGACACAGGGGATATCCAGCCTGCACACTTATTTTGAGAAGATAAAAAACGATAAGCGCAGGACCTCTGTCAAGCTAACGAAAGACTTGAAGAGGGCGATGGAATTGGCTGACGCGCTCTATAACGAAGGCAAAGAGCACCCGAAGATGGAGAAGCTGAAGGAGGTACTGGCAAACGAGCTGGAAAAGAACCCGAACGTCCAGGGAATCATCTTTGCCCACTTCAGGGACTCGGCACAGAAGATAATCAATGTAATAGAGGATATTCCTGGCGTAAGACCGGTCAGATTCGTCGGGCAGGCCTCAAAGCAGGGGGACATCGGTCTGTCACAGGATGAGCAGAAAGAAATCATTGAGAGCTTCAGGAACAAAGATTACAACTTCTTGGTCTGCACTTCAGTTGGCGAGGAGGGACTGGATATCCCCTCGGTAGATATCGTCATATTCTACGAGCCCGTCCCGTCTGAGATAAGGAAGATCCAGAGGGAGGGCAGGACAGGCAGGAAGCGCGCTGGAAAAGTGGTCGTCCTGATAACGAAAAAGACCATGGACGAGAGCCGGTACTGGACCTCGCACTACAAGCAGAAGAAGATGAGGGAGACGTTAGAGAACATGAAGAAGCCGCAGAAGACGTTGGACATGTGGTAGCATGGCGATAGTGATTTTTGCAGACTCGTTGGAGAAGGACATCATAGATATTCTGAAGACTTATGACTGTCACGTGGTTGAGAAAAAATTGGAAGTCGCTGATTTTATACCTTTTGAGAACATTGGGGTCGAGAGGAAGAGAGATGAAGATTTTGTCCAGTCGATAATAGACGGAAGACTGTTCGAGCAGATGAGGAACCTGCGCGAATGTTTTGAGAAGCCTCTGCTGGTCATTGAGGGGAACAACCTCTACGGCACTAATGTCCATGAGAACGCGATTAGGGGCGCGTTGGCTTCTGTCGCATTAGACTATACCGTGCCTATCATCTGGACCAATAACAAGCGCGAGACTGCGGCACTGCTCTTCCTGATAGCGAAAAGGGAGCAGAGCGGAAAGAAGAGGATATTCACAGTCAAGGGCAAGAGAAAGCCGCTCAGCACTAAAGAATATCAGGAGTATATCATATCCTCACTGCCTGGAATAGGGCCGCTGACTGCAAGAGAACTGCTCAGGGAATTCAAGAGCGTTGAGAAAGTCTGTACCGCGAATGAAGGCGATCTGCAAGAGGTCAATAAAATCGGGAAGAAAAAGGCGAGACAAATCAGGGAGATAATAACCAAGCATTACGAAGACAAATAGAACGTGGCTGTCCTTTCAATCGCATTCTTCTGACTCTCTTCATCCGGCTCAACCAAGTCGCGAAGCTTGAACTTGAACTCTTTCTTGAAGTTTGAGAATATCTTTTCACGGCTATTGGACCAGGAGATGAACACAGGCCTCTTAGTGGGCTTACATCTGGCTAGGGCTCTCTTTATCTGCCTCTCGCCCGAAAACCGCACAAGGAACTCCAATTCCTCGGTCTTGGCTATGCTATCCTTGTTTCGAAAGGCTTTTAAAGTCTGGAAAATAGAATGTATTACGTGCTTTTTACCGAAGAAGCATTTGCCATCGACTACTTGGGTTTTTTGGTTCTTAGACAGGAATTTCATCAGTCTGTCTGAGTCGGGGTCTTCAAACTCAATTCCCTTGACAAGTACGTCCATGAGCATATTACATCATTCATTTTTATAAAGGTGATTTAGAATGTCAGTCACACACGCGAGAGACCTGAGAAAGCCTACTGGTGGAAGGAAGAGGAAAAGCAGAGACAAGCAGAAGGCAGAGTTGGGTAGCCTTCCGACCAACACCATCATAGGCAAGGACAAAAAGGAGATGAAGAGGACTCGCGGTGGCAATCACAAAATAAAGGTAAAGTACATAAGCAAGGCCAACGTCTACGACCCTAAGACCAAGAAATATCAGGT
Organism: Microcaldota archaeon; assembly: GCA_964456465.1. Taxonomy (GTDB): domain Archaea; phylum B1Sed10-29; class B1Sed10-29; order B1Sed10-29; family CAYVZL01; genus CAYVZL01. Next base: position 247 of record CAYVZL010000023.1, on the reverse strand, counting down.
AGTGGCGCTAAAGACCGAAAAGGAGAACCCGGCGAACAGAAATTTTGCCAGGATGAACATTTTAACTAAGGGCGCGATAGTGGACACAGAGGTAGGCTCAATCAGGATAACATCGAGGCCAGGCCAGCACGGAGTCGTCAACGCAGTGCTTTTGGAAAAGACTTAAGGAAGCAATTGGGCCAGAGAATCTAGTTCTTTTATTACTTTCTTCGGAGTGTATTCCCTAAGCTTATCGATCAAATCGGAT
>CAYVZL010000022.1:0-8930 GCA_964456465.1 Microcaldota archaeon | reverse complement strand
TGCTGGGGTGAGCCAATGATTGTTCCTATAATAATGGGTTCGAAAGAGGATATGGAGTTCTCTAAGCAGATAGGAGAAGAACTGGGTAGATTGGGGGTAAAACACGAGTACAGGATAGCCTCTGCGCATAAAGCGACTGAATATGTTTTGCAGATGGTCAAGGAGTACGATGCGAAAAATGACAAAGTAGTCTATATCACTGTGGCTGGAAGGAGCAATGCGCTGTCTGCCGTGATAGACGCAAATACAGCCAATCCGGTTATAGCGTGCCCGCCCTACTCAGACAAATTCGCAGGCCTGGATATCCTTTCTTCTCTGCGGATGCCTTCTGGAGTATGTCCCGCAGTTGTGCTGGAGCCGAAGAATGCCGCGCTACTGGCCGCGAAAATGCTCGGATTGGTCGATGGCGCGATAAAACAGAGAATAGACGGGGGCAAGAAAGAACTGACTGACTCTATAAAGGAGGCAGATTCGAAACTCAGAAAGTAATATAGGCAAATCTTGATAGCTTATGTCACGACCTACTTCTTGATTAACGGATAACGTAAGGTTTTTATTAATATGCGCTCTCAATCTATCATCAAGTGGTACGATGCTTTTTTCAAGGAGAAACCGGTGACCTAGACTACTTCTATCAGATATCCTTAACCTTTTTTCTTTCTACTAAATACTAAACGCAGGTGATATAATGGTTGACTTGAATCCACAAGAGCAGAAAATACTGGCCGCACTACACTCGATTGGGGCGACGGCGCCAGACAAGCTGAAGACCGCGGACGACATCATGAGGGCCTCTAACTTGGCTAAGGGGATAGTGGGCAATGTCCTGACCAGTCTCGTGAACAAAGGAGTTGTGAAGAGGGTTGCCAGGGAAAAAGCCGCGGGATACTACGCTCTACAGTAAACATTTATATTTAATACTCTTTAATTAATCGATTGCATGAAAAGAGCCTTACTTTTTGTAGTGCTTTTGATAGGACTCGGTTTCTCAGCAGTATCCATGACCATCGAACAGGCATGGACTATGGCGAACCAATATGTTGAACCTGGCGAAACCGTTGACCTCGATCCCGTCGGTCTCACTTATGACGGCATTAAGCCGTATTATGTCATGGAACTGAAGGGCGTCCTGAACATCATTAACATCATGCTGCCGATAAACGCGGAGACCAAAGTCATAGAATACGGCGACTCTGTGAAGAATGTTCTAAAGACCCACTATCTGGCCAATTATTTCGCCCCGGACGATAACGCAATACGCAGCTCGCTAGAGAGCACTCTAAGTTTCGCGACTACCAAAGCGGATGAGTACAAGAAGGCTCTTAGCGACTTGGCTATTTTTGAGGTGCAAATCCCATCGAATACGACCTTAGAGAATCTGCAGCCCCTGAAGGAATCTTTGGGCGATGGACGGCTAATGGCCAATGACCTGATAAGCCAGATACAAGAGGCAGAGGAGATTGTTTCCTCGAATGAATGGAAGACCGCTGATGTCGGGAGAGCGCTCACCTCACTCAACGGCGTGTTTTCGAAACAGCAGGATTTCTTTGATGCAGTGGATGCTGCGGCGACAAATGCAGACGCCCTTGACGTCGAGCTTGCTGGGAACAGCTACCTGCTTTCGGAATACTACAATCTGGTTATAGGGATACAGGGCGTGACGAACAAGATTAATTACGTGCCGACAGCAATGAAGACGACACTCTCCTCAAACAAGAACGCAGTGAACTCGTTCTTCAACGGACTCGATAGCATCTCTAATGAATACCTTATGAAGCTCAGGAACAGGCTTGACAAGTACATAAGCGAGGCAGAGAAAGAGGGGATACGTGTCGCTCTGGTACAGTATAGCGCTAACTACACTTACATAAACAGCAAATCCGATTCAATACCGCCTTCCTACGAAAATGACATAAGCAATCTCTATGACACCATCTCCACCGCACAGAACTATTTCAATCAGAAGAATTACAGCGAAGCGAAGGCAAAGTTCAGTGACATAGACAATCTTATCACCACACTTGTAAGCCATATAGGAGAGTGCCCGCCGGAGTGCACCGGCGGGAAAGTGGCCAACAACCAGTGCCAATGCGTCTGCCCTTCCGGGACCACCGAATCTAACGGCCAGTGTGCCGGCGGGGGCTTTAGCCTGAATCTTCCTTTAATAGGAGGATTGATTCTAATTATGGTGTTATTGATCGTATTCAAGTACAAGGACAGGATATTCCCGGGAGGGGGGGAAGTTGAGGAAAAGCCTAAGGATGTGTGGTCTAATTATAAGTTTTAGCCTAATGCTGACCATAGTGCAGGCGCAGGTGACGTTCAGGCTGGCTCCGGAGGATACCAGGGTGCTGGCAGGAGAGGACGCTTCTCTGTATATCAGCCTGAAGAATGAGGGCACAAGAAGCCTCTCGAATGTGATCATTTCTGTGAATCTGCCCCGGGAGTTCGGCGGCCAGAGGAATATCAGCGTCAACTCGATAGGCTCTGGCGCGACTTACATGAAGACGGTGCAGATAGTCACTTACGATACCACCGAACTGGGCAATTACGCGGTCAATGCCACCCTCAGATACGGCGGAGAGGTCATAGACTATCCCAACGTGAATGTGGAGGTCGTCCAGTTCCCGCTCTCTCTCAATTATCATTTCCAGAATCAGAACATGAGGGCTGGCGAGCAGAACTCAATGATAGTCACGGTGAAGAACATCGGCGATGACACTCTCACCAACCTGAACATAGATATGGACTATCCCGGAGGATTCATAACGAACATGAGCAGGAACCTCTATATCCCAGAGGTCGTCTCTAACCTCGAGATAAGCCGTGAATTCGTCTTTATAGCTCCAGCAGACGCTAACGGCGACTATCACGTCGGCATAAAGGTCGGCTTCGAAGAGAACGGCAAGTTCCATTCGATAGAGAAATACGCTAAGGTCAGCGTCCAGGGCTCTCCCACCTTCGGCTGGCTCGAGACGCTATTGACCATAATGATTGTCATCCTCATCGGGTTGATACTTTTAGGCAGGGCGAAGTAAAGTTTTATATAAGCTGGACGACAATAATATACACTACTCAGTGAAAAATTTTCTGCGCCAGAGCTATCCATCGTGATTTAATGGAGACTATCACACAGTCCTCACCGTACCAAACACAATTCGAAGAGTTTCTTAATACGAAATACAGGTCTGAGCTGGAAAGGCTGGCTTCTGTTTATCCTGATGAAAAATCGATAGCAATAGGCTATAATGTGCTGGAAGAATACGACACCGATTTGGCTGATGAACTGATCCAGAACCCTTATCCAATCATCAAGGCCGCTCAAGACGCTATTTCTCAGGCGAACTTTGTGAACCCAAGGGGGGAGAAAGTCAGGCTGAACGTCAGGTTCGTCGGCTTTCCCGAGGACAGCAAGACGCTGATCCGCAGCGTGGACAGCGCACACATAGGCAAATTCCTGAGCGTAGACGGCGTGGTGACCACAGTGACTGAATCCAGGCCGAAGGTAGTCAATGCTGTCTTTGAGTGCAGGCACTGCGGAAGGGTCTATAACATCCCGCAGACAGACAAAACAGGCAAGTTCTCTGAGCCGGCCGGGTGCGCATGCGAAAGAAAGAATTTCCAGCTGCTATTAGAGCAATGCACGTTCATAGACACGCAGAGGGCCGAGATACAGGAGCCGCTAGAGCTGCTGAGGGGCGGAGAGCAGGCAAAGAAGATGGAGCTATGGATCGAGGACGATTTGACCAACAGGATAGTACCCGGAGATAAAGTTGAGATGACCGGCATCCTGAACCTGCACAACCCCAAGGGCCGCGGCGCCATTTATGACAAGTTCCTAGATATCAACTCTATCACGCAAGTCCAGAAAGAGTTTGAAAACATAAAATTCACTGAAGAGGAAGAGAATAAGATAAAGGAGCTGGCCAACGACCCGAAGATATATGATAAGATAGTCGCATCGATTGCTCCTTCCATCTACGGCCATAGTGAAATCAAAGAGGCCATAGCGCTGCAACTGCTTGGTGGTACGCAGGGCAAGATCAAGGCAGATGGGATGAAGATAAGGTCCGATATGCACATATTGCTAATCGGCGATCCCGGTTGTTTAGTTGCAGATGAGCGAGTGGTTTTGGGAAATGGGGTTATCGCCAAGATAGGGGATTTGGGTAAAGAGCATCTAGAAGAAATAGATGTTCCTCTTTTGACTGGCCAGGGGTATAAAAGGGATAAAGCAACTGTTTTTCACGTATATAAAAATCAGCCAATAATGGAGATTGTGACTGAAACTGGAAAAAGCATTAAAGGAACTTATAATCATCCTTTATTGGTCATTAAGAATAGGGAGAGATTCTGGAAACGACTAGATGAAATACGGCCAGGGGATAAAGTCGCTAGCGTGCCCTGGATTCCGTGCACCGTGACTGCGTACGTAAAAACTGGTTGGAAGAAGTTAGCAAGAAGATACGGGCCTAAGGTAAGGTCGAAGCTTCCTGAGCAGATGGATGAATCGCTTGCGGGTTTGATGGGGTATGTTTTGGTTGGCGGCTGGGTTAGAGACCATAGAGTGGGTATGCTCGTTAACTCCCACGAATTAGATATTCTCCCTAAACTAGTTTCTGCTATTGAGAAAAACTTCGGGGTTAGGCCAAGCGTCAGAAAAAAGAGACTACAGGCAGGCAGGAAAATCGAACTAACTGAAATAGACTTGAATGATGCCGATGTTGCTTATTCTCTCTCATTCTTGAAGGACAAAAGGGTGCCAGACCTTATTTTCAAGTCTGGGAACACGGTCGTTGCAGAGTTCCTATCATGGCTTTTTGAGGCAGATGGGTGTGTTTTCTCAAGGGGAAGGGGAAGAAGAGCCGTCCAGCTAAAGTCGTCTTCAATCGAGTTACTAAGAGATGTCCAAGTCTTGCTTTTGAGATTCGGAATCCACTCCAGAATTGTGGAAAGAAATCTCACCATAAGAAGGGCAGAGTCAATCAAAAAATTCTCTGGCTTTATAGGATTTAAATCACAAAAGAAAAAAGAACGCCTTGAGAGATTGGTTGAGGACTGCAAGCATCTTAGGGAACAGAATCTGCGTGGCAAGCAGTTGAGTGAAAAAGTGATTAGAGTCGCAAAGGCGGGATGCGCAGATGTATTTGATGTTGAAATTCCAAAATCTCACCGCTTTATAGCAAATGGCATAATATCACACAACACCGCGAAAACCCAACTGCTGATATATGTGAACCAGCTCGCGCCCAAGGGGGTATATGTCTCAGGAAAGAGCTCTTCTGCCGCTGGTCTGACTGCTACAGCGGAAAAGGACGACTCCACTGACGGGCGATGGACGCTGAAGGCAGGGGCGCTGGTGTTGGCAGCTGGCGGAATGGCCTCGATAGACGAGTTCGATAAGATGAATGAGGAGGATAGCTCGGCCATGCACGAAGCCATGGAGTCGCAGGTAATCCACATAACCAAGGCAGGCATCCACGCCATGTTCAAGGCCAATACGGCTATACTCGCCGCGGCCAATCCCATCTACGGCAGGTTCGACCCAAACGAATCTCCTGCGGCCCAGTTCGATATCCCGCCCACCCTGATTTCGAGATTTGATTTGATATTCCCCATAAAAGACGAGCTTGACGAGGCGAAGGACAGGGAGATGGTGAAGCACATACTGACCTCCCACTTCACCGCAGGGGTCAAGGCAAGGGGCAACTACGACAAGGAGGAGATGAAGAAGGCGGAGGAGAGAGTCCTACCGGCGATAGAGCCCGACCTATTGAGGAACTATATAGCATATGCCAGGAAGGAGATCAAGCCCTTGCTGACGAAAGAGGCGATGGACAAGATAGAGGCGTTCTATGTCGACCTGAGAAAGATCGGCCAGAAGCAGAAATCAGTCCCTATAACACCGAGATATCTAGAGGCCATCATAAGGCTGGCCGAGGCGTCAGCGAAGGGACGGCTCAGCGATACCGTCGATCTGGAGGACGCAGACAGGGCCATCAGGCTCATGAAATTCTGCCTCAGCGGCGTTGGGGTGGACCCGGAAACGGGAAAGTTTGACATCGACATAATAGCGGTTGGCACATCGCGTTCAAAGCAGGACAGGCTCAAAATAGTTTATCGCGCAGTCAAGGCGCAAAGCGAGGGGGCAGAAGGAGCGACCCACGAAGCCCTATTGGAAGAGGCCAAGACGCAGGGCCTGAGGGGCGAAGAGTTCGAGGAGGCGCTCAGCTCTTTGTTGAGGAACGGTGACGTCTATAAACCTAGGCACGGGATATATAGACCAGCAGATGAGAAAGGATGACCAAGAAGAAAATAATTTATGACATAATAAAACAGCTCAGCATCGAGACGGGCGAAGTCGAGAGAACGGCCATCTGTTCTGAGGCGGAGAAGCGCGGGATAGATTTCGGAGAGCTGGAAGAGATACTGGGCGCGCTGCTGAGAAACGGCGATGTCTACATACCTCGCAGTACTACTATTTATAAACCGGTTGAATAAGGATAAACATGAACCAGAGACAGACTTTTTTTGCATTACTCTCGATATTCGTGATAGTCCAAATTCTGGGCATCTACTGCGGTTACCAGTACCTGCAGCTGATCAAGGCCGGAGAAATCGAGGGCGCCTTCCAAAATCCGGAGAGCGTCTCAAATTCCCTCTTTCTTTTCATGTACATCCTCCTGATGACCGGCGTATTGCTCCTAATCATCAGGTTCAAGAAATCCCTTCTGAGGATCTTTGAGGCCCTGGCCATATTCTTCGCGTCATGGATCGCTTTCGACTTCCTGATACCCTATTGGCTGATAGGTGAAAGTATCCCCTTTGGCCTGATACTGGCCCTGGCCCTGACCGCCTGGAAGATGCTGAGACCCACTATCCTCAGCCAGAACATAGCGCTCATTTTCGCATTGAGCGGGGCCGGCGCCATAATAGGGGGCTCGTTAGGAGTATTGCCCGTCATAACCTTCCTGCTAATCCTCTCTATCTACGATTTCATATCCGTCTTTTGGACAAAGCACATGGTCTATCTCGCGAAAGCCATAACTGAGAGGCCCATGGCATTCACTGCAGCAGTCCCTATGAAGACAAAGAAAGTATCGCACGTCTTCCAGCTCGGCGGCGGAGACTTGGTTATGCCGTTAATCTTGTCTGTATCTGTGCTTGGCAGGCTGGGCATCTACCAGGCCGCTCTCACCTCGTTAGGGGCACTCGTCGCGCTCGGCATTTTATTCGCGTATGTGTTAAAGCATCCGGGAGAGCCATTGCCTGCGCTCCCGCCCGTGTCAGCCGGCGCTTGCCTTGGGCTGGTCATCGGAGTCACTCTATTCGGTGTTTGAATGAAAAGAGCAATAGCCTATCGTTTCCGGATTAAAGATTTGGCAGGAGGGGAATACGTAGCCGGCGGCACTATAGACAATCCCACTTATGTCGGGCTCGGAGATTTGAAAGTATCGCGGGTCGATCTGCTCGGGAAAGTGCTCGAGAAGAACGATTCTGAAGGTTTCTCCTCGCTGATACTGCAGGACAAGACCGGAAAGATAAAGGTGAAGGCATTCGGTAATGACTCTCTGATGGCCAAAGAGGTAGCTGCAGGGAATCTCGTCCGGGTGATAGGGAAGATAAGGCAGGACCAGACGGAGAGGTTTGTGCTCGGAGAAATAATTAAAAAGATTGATGACGCTAATTATGAATTGCTTAGAGAGAAAGAACTTGGCGCTAAAAAGAGCGGATTGGTTGAGGAAATTTCTTTTTGAGGTTCTTTTATGATGAAATATGAGGACTTACTCGATACAGCGTATGAAAAGCTGCCCAAGAAGGCGGTGAAGAAAGAGAGGTTTGAGATACCCAGATTCAGCTCGATGGTGCAGGGAAACCAGACCTTCATCAAGAACTTTAATGAGGTCGCCGGCATTCTCAGGAGAGACCCCAACCATCTGCTCAAGTATGTGGCGAAAGAGTTGGCTACTGCCGGCAACTTCGACGGGAAGAGGGGCATACTAACCGGCAAATTCAAGGAGGAGCAGATCAACGCCAAGCTTGATGCGTATGTGGCGGAATTCTTGATATGCAAGGAATGCAAGAAACCGGATACTGATCTGATCACTTTCGAGGGGATCAAATACAAGCGTTGCGAGGTGTGCGGAGCCAGGTCTCCAGTCAGACAGGTGTAAGGATGAGGATTTGCGTCAAAAGGAACGGCGAGGTGCTGGCTGCGTGCGATGAGGGCTTGGTCGGAAAAAGGTTTGAGGAAAAAGAGCTGGTTCTAGACATAAAAAAGAGTTTCTACCAAGGCGAGGTGGTGGGGGGGGAAGAACTGTCCCGCATGCTCGCCGAAGCGAATAACATAAACCTCGTCGGAGAGCAAACGATTAATATAGCCAAGCGTGATAAGTTAGTCGGAAAGGTGGGGAGGATCAAAGGAGTGCCCTACGCCATAATATTCAAGGTATAATCATGAGGAGTTTTTCGAGCAGGAAGAGGTTCGCGCCCCGCAAGCCGCATGGGCCGCAGGAGCAGGAATTCAGGGTAAGGCTTCCCAGAGAGGGGGAGATGTTCGGGAGAGTGCTCCAGCTGCATGGCGGGAAGCATCTCACGGTCAAGTGCGCTGATGGAAAAATGAGGATGTGCAGAATCCCGGGCAAGCTCAGGAAGATATGGGTGAGAGAGGACGACTATGTCCTGGTCGAGCCATGGTCGATAGAGTCGGACAAGAAAGGAGATATAGTCTGGCGCTACAAGCAGGCGGAAATCGACTGGCTGAGCAGGAACGGCCATCTCAAGGACCTGTGAAATCTTTTTATTCTCTTCCAATTATATACTAACTCATGGCCACGATGGTGTAGCCTGGTTCTTTTGTGAACAGCAAAAGCAGGAGAGCACAGAAGGCTGTGGACCTTCCGGGTCGGGTTCAAATCCCGATCGTGGCC
>CAYVZL010000021.1:1008-9262 GCA_964456465.1 Microcaldota archaeon | reverse complement strand
TATTTCGGAGATTTCGCTCCGGGTTTCTTCGGCTGGCTTATACCGTTCGATGAGAAGAATGTGGAGATAGGAATAGGCCTATCGCACGGAAATCCGAAGCAGAATTTTGACGCTTTTTCCAAACGGTTCCAAATCAGGAGGATAAAGTCAATCCAGTCAGCGCTCATTCCAATATTTAATCCGGAACAGAAGACTATATCTGGCAACAAAGCGCTCGTTGGGGACGCTGCTGGTCAGGTGAAGGCTGTTACGGGCGGCGGAATCATCTTCGGCTGCAAGTGCGCTGAAATACTGGCTGAGGCTATCGATAAACGGGATCTGGTATATTATGAAAAAGAGTGGAGAAAACAGTATGGGAGAGACTTGAAAATCCACTTACGGCTGAGAAAATTCTTGGACAAAGTTAACTATGATGAGCTGTTTTCTAAGATAGTTGATAATGGGGTCGATGCGCTGATTGAAGAGTATGGAGACATGGACCATCCTCAAGAGTTGGTAAAACGCCTCTTGATGACGCCCGGATTATGGCCCTACTTGCCGAAGTTTCTCTTCGTCTGATTGTAGAAGTCGACTGCTTTCTGGAAGTCCTCTTTCTCGAATTCCGGCCAGAGCTTGTCTAAGAAGTACAGCTCAGCGTATGATGCCTGCCAGATTAGGAAATTGGACAATCTGTGGCTGGCTCCTGTCCTTATCATCAGGTCGATATCCATTGGCTGGTATAGGTATTGGGAAAAGTTATTTTCAGTCAGGCTGTCTATTCCGCCGTTGTTCGCCGCTTTCTTGATTGCGTCTATTATCTCCGCCCTGCCGCCGTAACCTAAAGCTATGTTAAGGGTATATTTGTTGTGGTCCTCTGTGGCTGCGTGGAGCTCGTCTATCGCGTCTCTGATGGGCTCTAGATCCTCTGTTCTGCCGATAACCCTTACCCGAACCTCATTGTCATGTACCTTCCTGTTCTTGGCGAGCTGCTTGAAATAGTAATCGAATAAAAAGTATAGAATCTCCAGCTCATCCTTGTTCCTCTTGAAGTTCTCGGAGGACAGGGCATACATCGTCGCGTTCTTAAGGGTAGGCACTTCTAGGCACCAGTCAAAGACCTCTTCCGCCTTCTCAAACCCCTTTCGGTAGGACTCTTCGAGAGACAAACCGTGCTTCTTCGCATATCTTCTGTTCCCGTCGGGGGTTATAGCCAAAGATTGTAGCATAAAATCAGCTTCATGAAAGGAGATAGCTATATTAAACTCAATAGTGTTTTTATTCTTTACTATATAGGGGGTCCTTTATGCGCAAAGGCGTCTCGGAAGTGGTATCCTTTGTCTTGATATTGGCGATAATGATCACAGCCACTATGTCTGCCTACATCTGGGCCAGTTCTAGTATCCCCTCGCTTAACGAACCCGGCAGGATAAAGAACCTCGTAAATCAGATGATATCGCTGGATTCTGTGATAAAATCAACGGCGCATGGTGACATAAACTTCACGACCAGGTTCGAGCTTTACTATCCTGACGGCTATTTCGAGCTCAGGAACATGACAACCAGCTTAAATGGCAGCCTGATGCCTGTCCTGATGATAAACCAGAAAGCGCTTGTCTTGGGCTATACCGGCAGCATCGCTACAACAACCGGCTGCGATGCCAACTATAGTTATGACGCCTCGACGCATATCAAGATGTACAGGTATACGACGATAGATAATGTCTATGTCGGTGCGCAGGCCAGCGGACCGGGCCAGGCGGAGATGTCGATATGCTATACGAATATCAACGTGACCGCAGGTGCCGTGTGCTTGAGGGGGAAGAGCGGCCCCTTTGCGGCTTTGAACATCAAAAAAGTGGGGGTCATAGGCACGACCCCGCAAGTGTCTATAGATGTCTGTTAGGGGAGTAAATGGGTGAAGGATTTGCAAGCATCAGTTTGGCGATAAAGACAGCGATATCCATAATCATCCTGATAAGCGTTTGGATAAGCCTGAACAGTTATGTCAGCACTCTCAAGACCATCGAGATGACGAACAAGATGCAGGACGTGGCAGAATACGTGGATGCCAAAGTCCTTTACTCGCTCAAGCTGCTGCAGAACGTGGAATACAGCTATATGAAGGAGACGGTCTATCTTCCCGACTATGGCGAGTACTATGCCGCCTCTATCGGCTGCGCTGCTGGCGACTATCTGTACATAAACGCCACAAATCCCATCCGCGGGATAAACTTTATTATTAAAGATTATATTAATTGTAGCAATATGAACATATCCGGCTCCTTTCTGCCGGGCGGAGAAAGGTGCATATACGCGAATCGGGTAGGGACTAGCATAAACATACGCTTGGTGAACGACTGTGGCTCAATCTAAGCTGGCGCTCAAGAGGACTTTGCACAAGTTGGTAGAGATTATCAAGAAAGATATGGAGAAAGTTGAAGAGAGCGGGGAGGAGAAAGAACCGAAGTACAAGATAGTGATAAAGGGGCGGGGTAAAGGCGGGGAAGAGGAGTATGAAGAGCCGAAGAGAAGAGCAAGACGCCTCTATCCAGAAGAAGAGGAATATGGCGAACATCCTCCGCTCAGGATTAGGAAAGCGCCAGAAGTCAAGCAGGATGAGCTCGAGAGGATGCAGAAGAGGATGGATGATCTCCAGAAGTCCATATCCGGCATAAAGGTCCCAGAAGGAGCGACTGCCCAGACCAGCGCCGAGCAGCTGGCCATGATGCAGAAGATGAGCGAGGATTTACAGAAGAAACTGGAGACAATCGCCGCAGCCACCAGCCAGATAAGCAGGAAACAGCAGATTCTCGACATGGGAGATAAGATAAACAGGATAGAGAGCGCTGTCGACAGGCTCCAATCGAAACCGAGCGGCGGGATAACTTTTGTAACGCAGGCCGGAGAGCCCGTTACTACGCCGGTCATCTTCGAATTCCCAAGGGTGGCTGAAGATCTAAAAGCATCTGGCGTGATAACTGTCGGCCAGAAATCCGTCGGGGACGTGAGGGGAATACCCACCATGTTCGCGTTGCCTAAAGCTGAGAAGACCAGGAAGATATCCTCTGAATGGGAGCCCGCTGTCTCTAGTACTATAAACCTGAGGTACCCGCTTATAGAACCGTACGCTTACGCCAACATACGCTGGAACGAGAAGACGCAAGAGGTCATCTATACCCTTATAGAGCCGCCGCTCACTGACAAGGAGAATAACATGCTCAAGAAGCTCATGGAGATGGTTGTTGATTTACTAGATATCAACCTGATGAATGTCACGGAGATGGGGGCGGTTAAGAAATACCTTAGGGAGAAGATAGACGCGCTTATAGAGGATTATGGGTTCGACATGAGCAAGCCGGAGTATGACAAAATCATGTACTATATGGAGAGAAATTTCCTTGGCCTTGGCGTCATAGAGCCGATGATGCAGGACGCAGGGATAGAGGACATCTCCTGCGACGGGGTCGGGGTTCCTATCTTCATCTTCCATCGTAAGTACGGCTCGACGAAGGCCAATGTCACCTTCAACGATGAGGAAGAACTAAACAGATTTATAGTCAAATTAGCTCAGAGATGCGGCAAACACATCAGCGTGGCGGACCCCCTCGTCGACGGGGCGCTGCCTGACGGAAGCAGACTACAGGCCACATACTCTTTCGGTGGGGACATAGCCACGAAAGGCTCTACTTTCACTATCCGTAAGTTCACGAAAGACCCCTTGACCATCATAGATTTTATGACCTTCGGAACCATCCCCGCGACTATGGCCGCCTATCTCTGGCTCGCGATTGAGTTTAGGAATTCCGTGCTGATCGCCGGGGGGACTGCCACGGGTAAGACTTCCTGCCTCAACACGCTATGCCTGTTCCTGCACCCCGAAACGAAGATACTCAGCATAGAGGACACCCCAGAGCTGGTTCTGCCGCACGAGCACTGGGTCGCGAAGATATCAAGGACGGGTTACGGTCCTGACCTGGCCGAGGGAAGGAAGAGGGGGGAGATCTCTATGTTCGACCTCCTTAGGGCCGCATTGAGAGAGAGACCTGACGAGCTGATTGTCGGAGAGGTCAGGGGCAAGGAGGCTTACGTCCTGTTCCAGGCGATGGCAACAGGTCACGCAGGCATGGCCACTATTCACGCGGAGTCTACCGAGGCAGTCGTTAACAGGCTGATTACAGCTCCTATCTCCCTGTCAACAGGCCTTCTGCAGCACTTGAACCTGATTCTGGTCATGACAAACAGCCGGGTCAAGGGCGTTGATGTGAGGAGGGTGAAGGAGGTTGTGGAGATACTCGGCATGGATATGAAGACCGACAAGCCAATAACCAACGAGTTCTTCAAATGGGTCCCGTCCGGCGACTATTACGAGTTCGCATCGGACAGGAGCTACATACTTAACAAGATAGTTGAGGAGAAAGGAATATCAGAGAGCAGCGTGTGGGAAGAGCTGCAGAGAAGAACCGCTATCCTGGAGTGGATGAAAAAAGAAGGCATCCGCTTCTATAAGGATGTCGGCCGAATCATAGCTATTTATTACAAGAGCCCTGAGGACATCCTAAAGAGAGTTTTCGGTGGTAAGACTTGAACAATCCAATCTTCAGCAAGGGTTACAGGATAATTGCATACAGGCTTTGCTACGGTGTGATACAAAAATTCCTAATTCCATCGATTGGGAAAGAGCTGGAAGACTTAAGGCCGTTGATGAGGAAATCGAAGCTTTACATGACGGTGGAAGAATACGTTTCAACGGCCTTTCTGACGATTCTTTTGTTTTTTCCGCTCATGATGATTTCTCTTTTGGTAGTACTAATTGTTCTCTTTGCAGTTCCTCTGGTCATGGCGCTAATCCTTTCATTGGTCATCTCTATAGTCACTAGCCTTGGACTCGGACTTATTTTCTTCCTATATCCTTCTTACAGGGTGGATGGAATCAAGAGGGACATAGAGCTCAACATACCCTATGCCACAACACACATGGCCACCATAGCGGGCACTGGCGTCCCTATCTATACCGTCTTCAAGATATTATCGGAGTTCAAGGAATATGGCGAGCTTGCAAAGGAAAGCGGAAAAATCTCCCGTGACATCGAGGTCTTCGGAAGCGACGTGACAACAGCCATATCCCAGTCTGCTGCCGACAGTCCTTCCCCGCACCTCAAGGAGCTGCTGTGGGGCATAGTCGCTGTGATAAGGGCGGGCGGCGACCTGAGGAGGTTCCTGATAGAGAAGTCATTAAGCTTCATGGAGAGCCAGAAGAATCTCGAAAGACAGTATCTCGATAGTCTATCGCTCTTGGCGGAGATGTACACCACCATCTTCGTAGCGGGTCCTATCCTGTTCGTTGTCATGATAACTGTAATGGGCTCCATGGGCAACCTGGGGCTACCGACGGACCTGATAATGACCATCGTGATATATCTGCTCTTGCCCGTAGCCTCTGTCGGGTTCATAATACTCATCGAGGGGTCAAAGCCTATCGGAAGTGTCTAGATGAGGATACCAAATAATTTCATATATGCCGTGAGCGGGATAGGAGTCGTAATGATTCTGGCCACTCTGCTCCTTCTGATTAACTCGGTCTATTTCCAGACGGTGTTGGTCGTGTCGCTTCTAGTAACATTCACTCCGCTCATTATCCAAAACTATCTTGAGTACATAAGGGTGAAGGCCATTGAGCTATTCCTATCTGATTTCCTGAGAGATGTGGCCGAATCGAACAGGTCGGGAATGCCTCTTGAGAAATCGATAGCCTCAGCTGCTGAAGGGAACTATGGACCGCTGACTGATGAGATGAAGATAGTCTCCTCGCAGATTTCCTGGGGAATCTCTTTCGACGAGGCTCTGCTCAAGTTCTCAAAAAGGATCAAGAGCAAACTGGTACAGCAGACCATATTGATAGTCGTGGAAAGCTATAGGTCAGGGGGGGACATCGCCGGGATACTAGAGACTGTTTCTGCGGACATCAGGTCATTGAAGGATATTGAGGCAAAAAGGAGAAGCGACCTTCAGGTGTATGTCATATCCACCTACTTCATCTTCTTCCTGTTCCTTGCCATCATCCTGGTGCTGTCAAAAAGCTTCGTGCCGGCCACGCCGCAGCTGAACACGGTCGCCCAGCTAGTTGGAGGCACGCCCTCTAA
The DNA here is from genome assembly GCA_964456465.1 of Microcaldota archaeon. Taxonomy (GTDB): domain Archaea; phylum B1Sed10-29; class B1Sed10-29; order B1Sed10-29; family CAYVZL01; genus CAYVZL01. The sequence goes on along the minus strand of CAYVZL010000021.1, from coordinate 3,143 downwards.
CGTGTCTGAAGACGATTTTATAACATACTTCTTCCATCTGTCTTTAATCCAGGCGTTCTTCGCCGGACTGGTGTCGGGCCAGATGGGTGAAGGCAGTATCACGGCCGGCTTCAAGCACTCTTTCATCCTGATAGTAGTGACTCTCCTATCTTTCCAGATATTCCTGGCCCCGGAACCTTTCGCGAACCGATTGGCTACCGATATAGCCAGGTTCCCGCCGAACACCATAAGCGCCAGCTCAGCACAAACCGCTTACATGCTTTACTCTGACACAACCGCAGAGAATGTTGCAACAGTGGTCAAGGAGAGCACGAAGGACAGGCCTGAGTGGGCCGAGTTTTCCAAAGACAGGATCATGTTCGTCTATTCTGACTGTAAGCCTTGTGAGAGGGGCGATTTGATAGTACAGAGCGGATTCGTGCTCGTCAAGAAGCCGACCAAGATAATGTACAGTTTGACGATCGCTAACGGCGTTTACACAGTCAACATAAGGGGTGCTCAATGAAGGGGGACATAAACGTTGATTTCGTAATGGCAGTCATACTCTTTGTCTCGGTATACGCCATGCTCTATATTCTTTTGCCCTCTTCGACGGTCAGTTTCAAGAAGATTCCCGACCCGCTCGCGACAGCATCTTACTACTTCTCCGATGTCCTTGTCACAACGCCCGGCATACCTGCTGGATGGAGCACAGTCGGCGGGGTCAGCAGGCTTGGTTTCGCCTACGGGGACAACGTGACGAGCTATGCGAACATACTGGACGCGAGAAAAGTAGGGGCAATAGACGGCCAGAGCTGCAGCAGCCTGAAGCCAAAGACGGATTTGCTGCTCGATTTTGCGATTCAGGTTGAGAGCTCGTCAAAGACGTATTCGTGCACCGCAACTATTCCCGGGAAAGCAAGGCTTATTGAGAGAGTGGGCTATCTCAAAAATGGGACCGCCTACACCCCAGTAAAAATAAAGACTTGGACTTGGTAGTATGAGAGGATTCATTTCAATCTTGGAGGCGTTCCTTGCAATAGCGCTGATTTACATAGTCCTGACCCAGATCCAGATAAACCTGCCCGCGAAGTATTCGGACACAGCTAATATGGATAAACTGCACAGGTACTCGCACGATATAGCATTCTCACTATGTAACAACTTGGAAATTAAGAGAGCTCTTCTGAATGACACCATGACCTTCAATCTTGGCGGCATGATTCCCGACGATATTTATTATATGGTAGTAGTTTATGAAAACTCTTCAAACAACCATATTTTGGACTCAGCCATCTATAGTTATACTAAGGAGGTTGCAAGCGGGTCGTACCAAATCATTGAGACCAATATAAGCGATTTGCCTTACAATGTTAGTGCTATTGCAATAGGAGATGCGAACAACGATGGGAAGAATGATGTGGTTGCTGGTCTTGGTAACAACTATAACAACACGAGGATGTATGAGAACAAGTCTGGTGGCTGGATCGAGACTAACATAAGCAGCTACATTTATTATACTGTTAATTCTATTGCGATTGGGGATGCGAATAATGATGGGAAGAATGACGTGGTTATTGGGATGAGTAGCACCACTAATGAGGTCAGGATGTATGAGAACAAGTCTGGAAAGTGGGTGGAGACGAATATTAGTGAGTTGCCAGGCAGCGTCAATTCCGTCGCGATAGGGGATGCTGATAACGATGGTAAGAACGAGACGGTCATCACTGGCGCCTTCACTAACGTCACGAGGATGTACAAGAACACGACGGGAAAGTGGGTTGAGACTAACATAAGCCATGTGCCTGGCGTAATTGGTAGTGCTGTTGCGATAGGTGATGCTAACAATGATGGGAAGCAGGAGATAGTTGTTGGATTAGACACCAGTGGCAATGGGACTAGGATGTATGAGAACAAGTCTGGCGGCTGGGTCGAGACTAACATAAGCGATGACAGAAACTATGCCGTTGCTATCGGGGATGCGAACAACGATGGGAAGAATGACACAGTTGTTGGATTTTACGATAGCTTTAAAGACTTGAGTATGTATGAAAACAAGTCTGGTGGCTGGATTGAGACGAACATAACAACAACCGCTGGTAACGTATATTCCGTTGCGATAGGCGATGCTAATAATGATGGTCAGAATGATGTGG
>CAYVZL010000021.1:0-998 GCA_964456465.1 Microcaldota archaeon | reverse complement strand
AGAACGGCGGATGGGTTGAGACTAACATAAGCAATTTGCCACAAATCCCCGCGGGGGTGGCTATTGGAGATGCTGATAATGACGGGAAAAACGAGATAGTCATTGGACTGCCTCCCACTACCAATAGGATCAGGATGTACAGTTGTAGACAACCTTACATAAATGCGTCTTTTAATGTAAACTATTCTTCCGCGACTTCCTCCTGCCTCATTGCCGGCGGGCCTAATGCCACGAATTATTCCGCCTACGATTGCCGCACCAGCTGCCTGAGCTCTATATTAACAAGTAACGATGCCAGGGTCAATCTCGTCAACGGGGAGAACTTCACAGTATCATTCTCTCCGACAAAGAACGGCAGCATGGTCGAGCTCTATCTGGAGGGATATCATAACCAGAGTGCTGCATTGACCTATCTGTACGATTCTGCGGGCAACCAGATAGCCTCCTACAACTTCAACAACTCTGCAGACGAGGGCCATGTATTCGACCTGACCGACTTTTTCCCCGACTCTTTCAATACTTACAACATCACGGTTAAAACAAACTATAATGCAAGCTATGATTATGCTTATCTCAATGTCTCAAGCAACATCTATGCTCCCAAAAGGGTAGTAGCGCAGACCTGGAATGCTGGTGGTTGAATGAAAAGAGGACAGGTATTCATCCTGATAGCGTTCATAGTAAGCCTGATGTTGGCAGAGCTGGGCAACATCTACACCTATAGCCAGCTGCCTGCCCAGACAGAGCAGACAAAGATATCCGATGCGATAGACCTGCTAAAGAACGTGCAGAATGAGCTCGCATTCCTTGACATGATAAATGAGAGCGACACGGGTATGCATTCCGACTTCGAGCTGTTCGTGGGCAATTTCACTCTTCAGAAGTCGTATAACACCACGTTTTACACATATACCGCTCCATAGATGGGATATGCATGAAATTGAAAAAAATATTCACCGGAGCAATGTTCTTAGTTCTGTTCAGTTCTATCTCTTTTG
>CAYVZL010000020.1:0-11432 GCA_964456465.1 Microcaldota archaeon | reverse complement strand
GAACGCTGTGCTGTCCTGCAAGTACTGCTTGCCACCAGTAACTCTCGTTATGGTCGTACCCTTCGCAGTAGATTGGTCGTATCCTACATAGTCGCAGTATACGCTAATCTTGTTGGCGAAGAAGTTGTAGCTCTGGCCCGTACCCAACTGGTCTGATGTTGCTGTTGCTCCGCTCGGGTCTGTTGCCGTATATATCGCCTTGTAGAGATTTGAATCACCTAGAGTCACTGAATCAAGGCGTACTTTATAGCCGTCTGCTGTAGTCACTTCGTCTCCAGTCAGCATTGTTGACTTGGTGCCACTGTAGATAGTCAATAGCCCGTCGGTTGCGGTTGCATAATCAATCCCAATCGTGTGACCGAGCACGTTTATCTCAGGTATTGCACTGTAAGACCTGCCCACACCTACCGGCAGCCCGTTGCCTGAGAAGTCAACTCTATACTCAAACGCACCAGTGGAATATGGCGCATTCATGTACAGTCCGTGACCGCTGAGGGTCGTTGTAGTTGATTCGCTATAAACGGCGTTTACTCCACTCACTCTTATGGAGTCTTCATACAGATAAGATGCTGAAGTACCGTTTACTGTTGCTTGGAGAGTCTTTTGAGACAGCACATCTGGCATCATTGTTCTTGTAACGGTTGCGTTCGCTCCCAATATAGACGCCCAGTGTCCACTAGTTCCTGCCGCAGTAGCAGCCAGTCCAACTGGATAGTTTGAACTGGTTATCTGCTCAGTTGCACCGGCACTCGTCTCCAAGACGACTGACTTGTCCTTTATAGACACTGTGCCCGTAGAAACTGCGGCATAGTTGACGCTTGCCAACACTGCTGCAATCTTTGCGGCTTGGACACCATCGCTGATATCTGCTCCGTTTGTACCGACAACGACTTGCGCGTTGTCTAGATTCGCTTTTATGCTGCTCACAAGGGAAGTTACTTCTCCTTGCTGAGTTACTGCTAGCCCAGATGCCATTACGCTACCAACCATGGCAACGCCTGCGGCAACTGCAGCTATGCGTTTCACATTTATACTTTTCATTTATTCACCTCAATCTTTTTCAGATTGCATAACAATTGATAAGGATAGATGAAAGTCTATCCCTATGAGTATGATTTAGAGTCCATATTTAAAGTTTTCGGTCAAAAATGGCTATTTTGTCTATAGGTTTATCGTCAATCGTCTAATCCTTCTTGCTTAGTTCATTATGTTTGAGCTGCAATATAAAGCTAACGTAATAATGGACCGCTGAGGCGATTTCATTTAGAACTTCTTGCGCTTCCGATAGGTTTAGCTTGACCTCTGTGGGCTCCAAAAGTTCGACAGAAGACGGACCGTACTGGACAATAAGATAGACTATATCGCTGAACTCCGGCACAGACACATCGACGTTGAAGAACTGGGTGTAGTTATCTTTCTCTTTTCCTATATCGCTCTTCTCGAACTTCAGGATCTTGTACTTCTCGTTCTTCAGCTTCTTCTCCAGTATCTCTATCTCCTTTCCTAAAGCCCCCTCATCGGAACTGAGCCCCTCGATTATCATGTTTACCTTATACCTTCCCTCAACTTCCTTTCTTGGCATAGTAACCCCCTTCAGAACGTAGTCTATCAATTTATACCTGTTGTTGTCCGTCTTCTCGACGAGTTTCAACTGGATTAAAGTCTTTAGCTCTTCGTTCAGCTTATTGGCCGGTACTCCGAGCTCTTTCCTCAGTTCTTCGATTGTCTTCTCTTTTTTGAGCAAAGAACGAGCTATCTTCTGTTGTTCTGGTGAAAATGAAACCATACGTCTATATATGTATTCTATAATATAAAATAAGTGATGTTATGATAACTCTCGCTCTGAATCTTGCTGAGAACCTCGAGAATGCGACGGGGGTGGGGCAGGGAGTCCAAGCTCTCGCGGGAAATTGGAGTTTGCTGATAGGGGCGGCAGTAATGATCGTTGGAGCGTTCCTTCTCCTTTATCTATTAAAGCAGCTAGTCGCTAATGCGATAGCGGGCATAATTGTTTTGATAGTAATAGTTTACATCTTAGGCATACCCATTCCGATGACTCCATTGGTGATTCTCGTGTCTATATTGGGGGGGCTTGGTGGAGTGGGAGCGGTTCTGTTAGCGAGTTTCCTTGGATGGTTACCGCCCGGTTAATGTGAGGTGAAACAAATGGCAAAGAAAGAGAAAGAAGAAACAATGGTTTGGCAAGACACGACAGGAAAATACAAGATGGGCTATAGCCAGTATCTGCAAAGACAACAGCTCATGACTGAAAGACTGCTCTTGATAGCGGTTGTCATCATGATAGTTATGCTATTGCTGGCGTTCTTCTATGCGGATCAGCTCATACAAAGGATAGATGCCCTTAATTTGTTCGGCAGGCTAGTGACCGGGTAATTCTCCGACGATAGGAATCCTTTCACTGCAGGAGGGGCATCTCTTGTCTTTCGTTAGGTTTATCTTTACTACGCTAAATCCAGACCTCTCGATAGCTAATTCTCCGCACTTGGGGCAATAGGTATTCTCGTATTTGTGGCCAGGAACATTGCCTGTGTAGACGTATTTCATCCCCGTTTCTGCCGCCCAGTCATGCATCTTCTCTAACGTCTTCGGGCTGGTCCGAGGCTTGTCCATCATCTTGTATGCGGGATAGAACGCGGTAAAGTGCCACGGTATCTCCGGGTTCAGACCTTTAAGAAAATCAGCCATGGAATAGACCCAGTCTTTATTGTCATTGTCTTTCTCTATCACCAAGGTTATTATCTCGATGTGCATGCCTGTCTTGTAATAGTCTTTGATACACTTCAGGACATTATCCAGGATTACTCCGCCGCAGACTTTCAGGTAATGCTCTTTGTCCCCCTTAAGGTCTATCCTCGCCGCATCCAAGAACTCCTTTGACTTGTTTATGGACTCGGTCTGGGCATAGCCGTTAGTAACAAAATTATTGTACATCCCCTCTTTCCTCGCTAACTTTCCGATATCATAACAATACTCGAAAAAGATGGTCGGCTCGGTATAGGTATATGAAATCCCATGGCAGTTGGAGCGCTTGGCCAATTCGACCACGTCCTCTGGAGCCAGCTCAGGGCCTTGGAAAGAGTCTGCCCTTGCTTGGGAGATATCGGCATTCTGACAGTGTAAGCATCTTAGGTTGCATCCTACCGTGGCTATCGAAAAGGATGTAGAACCGGGCCAGAAATGGTAGAAAGGCTTCTTCTCTATCGGATCGACGGCGTAAGAACACGGCCTAGCATAGGTCATCGCATAGAGGGTGCCGTCTATATTATGCCTCGCTCCGCAGAATCCCCATCCGTCTTTAGGTATCTTGCAGCCCCTATAACATAGATAACATTCGGCGACTTGGCCTTTCTTCCGATAGAACATGGCTTCTTTCATGATTATATAGTAGGATTTTCAGAATATAAATATGCTCAAGATACGACCGTTTGAATGGAAGGATGCTGAGGATATACACCATATTCACAAAAATCGCGAGATGGCTAGTTTGATTGGTGATGAACCAGCAAAAAATTTGGAAGGCACCATCCATGTGCTGTCGGACATGGTCAACAATAATGCGATACTTTTGGTTGCAGAACTGGATGAAAAAATTGTGGGCTTTTTCAATATCAATATTAAGAAGGGCACACAAGCGCATTGTGGTAGCATTGGTGTGGTCATAGATAAAAAATTCTGGGGAGGGGGGATGGGTAAGAAAATAGTTAAGGAAGGCATAAAACTGGGAAAGAAAAGAAAACTGAAGAAGCTGACTTATCATACTGTCGAATATAATAAAAGAAGCATAAATCTCGCTAAAGAACTCGGTTTTAGGCTTGCCGGCAGACTGAAGAAACAGATATTTATTGATAAAAAATATTACGACCTGCTGATTTTCGAGAAATTCTTATAAACACCCGAGAATGAATTAATAGTGAGGAAAATGGCTGGTTTTATTCACCAAAAAGTCTGAGCAAGATTTAGATAGCTTTAAATCTAATTCTGGTGTTAGAAAGACTATGTTCCAACCGCCAAAGGGTACGAGAGACTGGTTGCCAACGGACATGAGAAAACTGAACTACCTAGTCTCGGTGATAGAGCGGGTTTTCAAGAACTATGGTTATGAGCCCTTGGACAGCCCGGCCTTCGAGGACTGGGAATTACTATCGGCCAAGAGCGCAGGTGGGGAGGAGCTCAAGAAAGAAACATACTACTTCAAGGACAAATCAGATAGGGAATTAGGTCTCCGCTACGACTTTACAGTACCCACGGCCAGGATAGTCGCCTCTGACCCGTCCATCCCTAAGCCGTTCAAGCGCTACTCTATCGGCAAGGTCTGGCGCTACGACCAGCCGCAAGCAGGCCGCTATCGTGAGTTCTGGCAGGCGGACGTGGACATTTACGGGACGCTGCTACCCGTGGCTGATGCCGAAGTGATAGTGGTAGCTGTCGACTGCCTGCGCAAGCTAGGGTTCAAAGATTTCAAGGTTAGGCTGAATGACAGAAGAGTGATTGAGAGGAAGATAGTCAATCTCGGGATAAAGAACCCGTTAGAGGTATTTCGCTGCCTGGACAAGCTCGAGAAGATGGGCGAGGAATGCGTAATCAAGGAGCTAAGGGAGAAGGGGATAGACACTGGTAGGGTGGAGAAGATAATGAAGCTGGTCAGGTCGAAACCGGAAGAGATGGACGAGCTCGAGAGTCTTGTGAAGGAGCTCAAGAAATTTGGGATCAGCAAGGAGATCGTGGTTGACTTCTCGCTTGTCAGAGGATTTGACTACTACACTGGCGCTGTATTCGAGATAAGCACCGGCGGGCTGAGCATAGCGGGCGGTGGGAGGTATGACGGGCTGGTGGAGACATATGGCGGAAAACCTACGCCTGCCGTCGGAATCAGCCTTGGTGTGTCTCGGATAATCGATGAGATGGAGAAGAGGAAGCTGTTCAAGATAGAGGACTATCCGGCCAGAGTCTTTGTGTGCGCGGTCAAGGAAGAGGTTAATGCCGAGGTCGTGAAGATAGTCCAGGAACTCAGGGGCAGGGGAATTGCCGCTGATTTTGACACTGCTGGGAGAAACCTTAGGAAACAATTGGATTACATCAACGCAAAAAAGATGCCCTACGCAATCGTTGTTGGACCTGAGGAGATAAAGACGAAAAAGCTGGTTCTACGGGACATGAAAAGCGGGAAAGAGAAGAGGCTTGAGCTGGATAAGATAGTTAAACTACTCATATAGACCGTACGGGCAAAATACGTATCTGTCGTCCCAATCACCAGGTAGTCCAACATCCAAGACCGGGTTACCAGAGTATTTAGTCCATGTTATTCCGTCAGACGAGTTAGCGTATCCTATCTTGATGTAAAGGACGCTCGCCGCATATCCAAGACCGGCATACCACATCTCATAGTTGGAAGTCCTGTGGATTACAAATGGATGGTAGACACCGGCGCTATCCCAACTTCCAGCAGGGCCGGCAGTCAGAATGGGGGAGGGATTATGCGTCCAAGTAATGCCGTCAGATGAAGTGGCATAACCAAGCGCTTTCCCACTGGCGCTCCCAGCGGAATACCACATCTTGTAAATGCCTCCTTCTTTTATTACAAATGGATATTCAATTCTAGGAGTTGCCCAAGGCACATCAGAGAGCCGGATGATGGGATTGCCTACGTATTTGTTCCAAGTTATGCCGTCTGGAGAAGTAGCGTATCCAAGTGCATAGGTTGTCCCAGACCTGCCTAAGTACCATCCCTTGTAGTCAGTATCGTCTTTCAGAACAAACATGTTGGTCGATTCGTTATCATCCCAGCTGCCGGGCAATCCGACGGTCAGGACCGGATTTGGGGTTCCTTTTGTCCAACTCAGGCCGTTGGGCGAAGTCGCAAATCCCACCTGCCACCTAGTGCTTTCATTGTAACAGCATGCTCCGTAATAGCCGTAATAGAGATTATCGCTTATTTTTACTGGGTGGATGCAACTGGCATGGTCGTTATCAAATTCTTCTGGTCCGAGCGACAGGATGGGATCTTTTGATGCTTTTAACCAGCGGATGCCATCGGTGGAGACGGCATAACCAGACTGCTCATGTCCTGTTGATGGGGAATACCCGCCGTAGAGCATATTGTAGGTGCTGGTTGTCTCATGCTTTGTGACATCATAGACTATCCCCTGCTTGCAGAAGAGGCAGCCTACCCCGCATTCGATGGTTCCTCCTATGACATCCCTGCGCGTTATGGGATTTATGCAGGATTCCTCGCATTCCGGACATGATTTTGAGACCCCTGTCGCGAGCTTGTTGTCGCATGACGCCGCCGCCTGCCTGCAGAGGGCTATATTAGCGCTCTCGCTGGATGTGCCAAACACCCCGCTCATGAAAGTTACGGCCACTGCCGCTATTGCGAGCACTGCGGCTATGATTATTAGGTATTCTAATGCTCCCTGCGCGCGCATATAATTAGCTTTAAACTCAGTAATCTAATAAACTTTTCTGCATTTTTGAAGGACCAGCGCCTTTCTCGTCAAAAACAGGCGTGCCGTAGACTCCATCATAGCCGGGCTTAATCTTGATCTTCCCCTCTCTCCCTTTCATGATTACGTCGACAACCTTCCCATTCAACTCTTTTTTGAGTTGTTCTTCAGATAAATCTAGCAGGACCGATAGCTCATTCCCGAAAGTCTTTATCGCATGGTTGAACTCTCGCTGGGTTGCCTTTGATTCCGGAGTCGTATCGAAAACTCCTGCGATTATCTCGGAAAAAGATAATACGGTCTTGAATGGGATAGCGTCTTTGGGGACAAAGCCCATTGGCCTATCTGCCAGTTCTTCTACCCTGTGTTCCACGCCTATCGTGAGCGGTCTTCTGCATACAGGGCAGATATTGTTGTACTTCTTAGCTTCTTCCGGAGATAGGACGACATTACAGCCTCTATGGCCGTCATAGTGGTATTTTCCGTAGGATGGATCAGTCTCTATAGTGTAAAGGAATTTATCTTTGTCCTTGTCTCTAATCGCTTTTATCATCTCAAAATAGTCCGGCCTCTCTAGTTCGAAAACGCAGGCCTCTCTGCCTAGCCGCCAGGGATAGGGCGAGTGGGCATCGGAGAAGGATACCAAAGCCACTTTGTCAAGGCTGGATAACCTCCAGTTCATTGCCGGATCGCTGGACATGCCGGTCTCTATCGCGAATATGTCCTTTGTATGCTCTTGGAAGCAGTCTTCTAGCCTATCGAAGCCAGAATTAGAGCCGAATACTGCAAAAAAAGGCGTCCAGGCATGTGCTGGTATGACTGCTATATCCTTGGAGATAGATTTGCATAGATCCATCAACTCGACGCAAGTCCTCCCGAACATGGGCCTGCCATCATAATCTAGCCTGCCCCACTTCAGCAGGCCTTCGTTTATCTGGTCTACTATCTCAAAGCTGGGGGCCAGGATCACGTTATGGACTTTCCTGCCCTTGTTTTCCCAAGTGAAGAGATTGGCTATCTCGGTGCTCAAAATAAAATAAACATCGTTCTTTTTGAAGACACCATTGCCCGCGTTCTCCAGGCCCATTTTCAGGTCTGCGAGGTGCTTTGGGTGGGTGAAGTCTCCGGTCCCGAGCAGATTAACGCCCTTGACTTTCGCTGACTCGGACAGGTCGTCTATATTCATTTTCCCAGAAGTAGCCCTAGAGTATTTGGAATGTATGTGAAGGTCGGCTGTGATTTTCAAGCGACCACTACCGTATGTAAGTGGAACTCTCGTCCTTCGGCATCTGGGGCATGGGCTGCTGCTGAGACTTCTGAATCTGCTCAAACCTGGAAATCATCTCTTCTATTTCGACCGCTTTCTTGTCCAAATCGTCCAGCTTCACCTTGAGCTTTAAGTATTGGCGCAGGACCTCTAGCACGCTCTTGGCCGCCTTGGGGTCGACATAGTTCCCCTGAGTCTCGCCCATCAGGCAAATCCCTTTCATGTTCCTGAGCTGGCCTAATCCTAGCAATAGCCCGGCTGCCCCGAATATGCCTTGCCCCGCTTTCCTCTCGAAGCTGACGCCATGCTTCTTGAACTCCCTCACGATTGGCTTATGGGTGACGGCACCATAGACTTTCGGCGTCTTGCTCATTTTTCCTATCGCTAATCCGCCCAGAGTAATGATCATTTTCGTCTTGTAGCTCTCAGCGAAATCAAGAGCCACGCCGGAGATATTGTACTGGGAGGCATAGGTGAGGCCCTGGTTGTCTCCGACGAAGAATATCAGGTCGCTCTGGTCTTTGGTTTCGGCCTTCCAGTAGTAGAACTCGCACCGCAATAGTCTGACTGTTGAATCCTCCTCTATCACGACTTGGGGCGGAAAATCAGGGGAATAGAGCTCTGCGAACTTCTCTGCCTTGAGCTCTTTTATGAGGTGTTCAGCCGCTAGCTTGCCGACCAGACCAATGCCTGGCAGTCCCTCGATAAGGATAGGACTCTTCAGGCTAACCTCCTTCTTCAGAACAATCTCAGTCTCCTTCATAGAGCATCTTTCTCCTCTCTTTGCCGTATTTGTCCTTAGGTGAGAATTTGGGTGGCTCTGGATTAAAAGTCTTTCCGCCGCAGGATGGGCAGGTCTCTTTTGTCGTGTATCTCCCGCATTTGGAGCACTTCAGTAACGGCATAAAAATCAGAAATGGCAGAAAGTGGTACCGTTTATTGTATCACATATCATCTTCGGGGTGGACGGCGCTTGGGGTCCTAGAGACATCATTATCAAGGTCAGTATGATTATGAATGCCACGAATGCGGCTATCACTAGAGCCACTTTCCCAGCGTTCTCCAGCACTTTCTTGTAGTCCATATCATCCCTTTATTCGCTCGAAGCTGGCCTCTCCGCCGAGCTTCTTCATGTCCTGTATAGCATTCTGCACGATGGAGTTTAAAAGTTTCTCTGCATCGGAATAATCCTGGGCAGTAACCTGGACCCGGTATTTGGGAGCGGAAATGTACTCCAACCTGACATTGGGCTGTTCCATCTTCTTCAGCACCTCTTTTATGGCCGTGATTCCGTCGCCCTTCCTGCTCAATAGGATTAAATCGCCCTTTACGACAACCTCTGCGGGTATTATGTTCTCTTGGGCGTATTTCACAAAAGCCTTCTCAAAGCTCTCTGGCAGGTTCAGCGGCTTGAGCGCCTCATCGCCGTAGAGGCTGGCGTTCTCAAAAGCAGCCAATAGGTCGCCAAACTCGTCGACGAGCTTTGGCGTTATCATCTTGTAGGTATTCGTGAAATCCTCTTTCAGGGCCTTGCACAGCCTCTCGAAAAGCTTGTCTGCCCTTTTCTCCCGCTTCCAGTCCTCGAGCTTCCTCTTTTCTTCCTGCTCAGAGACGCGCCTCAGGGAGAGCTCTATCGACTTTTTTGCCTGGTCGACGTTTATTATCATCCCTACTCTGACATTCCCCTCGGATATGTAGCTTCGGATGTTCTTTATCCTGGCATTAGCGACGTTAGAGATATGTATAAAACAGTCCTTCCCAGAATACTCCTCCAGGTCCGCTATCGCTCCATAGGGCATTACCCTTTTCACTTTAACAACTGCATAATCTCCTGGATTCGGCCATTCGGATAATTTCATAACCTCACTCAATAACCTTGGATTTCTTGGCGAGTATGTGCGGCTTGCTTGCGCCGGGCTCGACCAGAGTTTTTCCGCATATCAGGCATTTGACTTCCATCGCCGGATTGCCGAACACTACCTGTTCGCTGCCGCAATCATCGCATTTGATCTTCAAGAACTTTGACTTAGGCTGTTTCACTGGCATAATTACTCCTTCTTCTTTATCTCTATCTTCTTCTTAGCGTGGGGCATTCCCTTGGGGTGCCTCTTCTTGCAGACAGTACACTCGAGCATGAGGGTCTGCTTCTGGCTCTGCTTGACATGTCTGGGGACTCCTGCCTTTTTGCTGGTATATCCTTTCGTCGCCCTCAAGAACTTCTGCTGGCCGAAAGAGAGAGTCCTCCTGCCCTTGCTCTTCTTAAGCTCTCTTACCTTGTGCGGGGTGTGCTTATTGCACTTTGGACAGTATGTGTTAATAGTTGCCGGTATTTTCACTCAAATCACTTCCTAGAATTACATTAGCTCGATAAAGTTCCGGTTAGAAAGCAGGTCCGCTTCTTTTCTTGGCAGCTTGACGATAGAATTTGCCTCGAACGGGCCGTATTCCTTCAAATCACCGGAAACGAACTTAGGAACTTTCTTTAGAATTCTCACCATGACTATATTTAAATCTTCTCCCGATTGGCCGTTGTTGATAATGGGAATATCATTAATGTTCTGGATCTTCTCTAAGTTCCTCGGCTTTCCATTGCCTACCAACAGCATCTCGAACTCCTGCCTGCTCTTCTTCAGGTCTTCGGAGAGCTTTTCGAACAATGCCTTCTCCTCGTCGGTTATGACGTCCTTCTCTGTCTCGTTTGTCCTTGCGAACCTCATGGCTTTAGTCAGTATCTTCTGCTCCCGCCTGTCGAATACGTCTCTCGCCGTCTTGGCCATGTTCTCGAATACCTTGGTCTCCTCAGCGGAACTGGCTTCTTTGCACTTGGCCTTCTGGGACGATAGCAGCTGGGACAGCTCGTCATAGAATCCTCTCGGCAGTTCTCCTAACTTTGAAGAATTTCTCTCCATGCGCTGGAACCGTCTCAAATCTTCATAGTTCATCTCATCACTAAAAGAAGTAAAGATATTAGGAAGTTAGAATTTAAAAGTCTTGCTAAAGATGGCTCTATCGAAGTGAATTGTATAGGGCAGACACCTCAGAGGAGGAGAGCGAGACGTTATAGACCCTTATCCCGTCCAGAACCCCGTTGAACCATCCCTTGTCTCCTGAGCATCCTAGGGGGCTGAATGCGGACCAAAGATAGTTCGACGCTCCGCTTGCAGTGTATAAAGGCATTGAAGTCGTTCCTTCAAGGTTGCCGTTGACATAAATTCTGAGCCCGTTTGTGGAATCCCATGTGTTAACAACATGATACCATTGATCGCTGGCTGCAACTGTGGTACTGTAAACACTGACCGGACCAGCATTCCAACTATGCCCCCTGAATTTGCCTCCCTCCAGAGCAAGTGGCGGCAAACACCATCCAATTCCTGTTGCACCACCAGACATATGCAGAATGTTTCCGTCGGTTTCTCCAGCCGCTGCTTTGACCCACGCCTCAATAGAATATGGTTTGTTGGGTGTTCCTAAGTCAGTGAAGCCGCTAGCGCTGACATAATCGTTAAGACCATCAAAGCTCAAAGCGTTACCCCACTTCCCCTTCACCCAGATGTGAGTCTCATTCGCAACTGTATCAGAGCCTTCGTCAAACTCCCAGGCTCCAACTGGCCTTACTACCGGTCTTGGAGAAGCCATCTCTGCTTGAATTTCTGTCTGGGTGAGGTCTCGACCGAATATCCTCACTGAGTCCACTAGCCCAG
>CAYVZL010000019.1:0-12016 GCA_964456465.1 Microcaldota archaeon | reverse complement strand
AGCTCGATGTCAACAACGTCTATTTCACGCCGAGACTATCGCATGAAAGAGAACGAGTGGCAGAACAGGTAAAGCCGGGCGAGACCATAGGGGCGTTCTTCGCAGGGGTAGGGCCTTTCCCTCTGGTCATAGCAAAGAAGCAACCCAATGTCAGAATATACGCGATAGAGTTGAATCCTACTGCTTTTGAGTATCTGAAGTACAACATCAACGTCAACGGCGCAGGCGGCTGTATCTACGCCCTTTGCGGCGATGTGAAAGAGATAGCGCCGCCATTGCTCAGGGGCAAATGCGACCGGATTCTCCTAACGCTGCCAAAGGGGGGCGAGGACTTTCTGGACGTGGCGCTGGAATGCGCGAATAAGAACTGCACCATCCATTTCTACCAGTTCGCGCCAGAAGAAGACTTATTTTCTGCAGCAACCAAGAAAGTTGAAGATGCCGCAAAGAGGAACAAGAGAAAGGTAGAGATAGTCAATAGGCACGTAGTGAGGCCTTACGCTCCCAGAGTCCACCAGATTGTTCTAGATATAAAAGTAAACTAAAGGGGTTAAGGGTACCACGGTTTCATCGAAGTAGCGCTTCCCCATGCGGCCATCCCGCCGAAAACTGCCCAACATACCAACCACAATACAAACAGCACTATCACCGTAATGGCTGCCTTGTTAGAATCTATTTTCATCGTTGGTTGCAAGAAGACGTAAAGCAGGTAGATCGCATAAAGGCTTACCAAGATGTTTATGACTGGTATCCACGATAGGGCGACTACCGCTGCCATCGGAAACGCCCAGACAGCTGCGAATTTGCTGAAGTCTCCCTTGCCACCAAGAATGCTGGCAACCACCCATAAAATTACGGATAAAATCAGCCAAGCAACCAGAACTGCTATCGGCAATGCTATGAGGATTGTTATCGCCGCTATTGCTCCACCTACCGCTCCAAGCAGACCAAGTCCTCCCATCATTGGCATCCAGGACGCCATCATTCCTACCCATGTTAGAGCTACAAGAGCAATTAGAGCAGATATCACTGCAGGCACTAGAGCACCCAGTATGACTGCCAGAGCTCCGTCTTCGAGAGTGAGCTTCTTCTTGGTTAAATCGCTTGCTGTTTTTGTTGGATTGGTCAAGCTACTCAATGCGTAGTTGAATATCTGATTTATATCCATTAGACCACCAAAAAGAGTAAAGAATTAAGGATATATAAGATTAGCGTCCCTTCTGAACGCCTCTTTGAAAGTCACGATGCTGGCCGCAATACAGACTCCGCCGCCCATGAGCAGAAAGGCGAAGATTCCTCCTTCCGTGCCGCTGGTCATGCTTAAATAGGTTATAAAAATCCCGCAAATCAGTATAAAAATTCCGCACATGATCAGTAAGACGCTTCCTGGACTCATAACCGAATTAGACGGTAGGTATATATAAAATTAGTGCACGGAGCAACTCATTTTAAAGTTTTAACTGCTCCCTTCAATAGACTCGATATTAACGCTAATATGCTGATTATTACAAAAAGTATTCCAGCACCGCCGATTAAAACAGCCCACAGCGGAACATACGGCGATTCTACTTGAGCACCAGCCTTAAAAATAAGAACAAACAAAATTCCAACAACTAACATCATTACTAACCGTATCCTTGTCGCTCTAGAAGCCATGGCCGCAATTCCGCCAATAAACATTAGAATTCCAACATAAAATAAAATAATCCCGGCCACCCCAATTACATGAAAAATTAAAAATATTGTACCGATTAATGTAAGTACAATGCCTACAATTGTTATCTTCATTTTATTGTCTATTTCCATATTTTTCTTTCTCATACCTTATTTATAAATATATGCATGGAGCAGGATTTGAACCTGCGAATCCACTAAGGAAATAGGCCCTGAACCTACCGCCGTTGGCCACTTGGCTATCCATGCATGAGGCGGACCCAAGGGGATTTGAACCCCTGATATCTCGGTCCGAAGCCGAGCGCATTATCCGAGCTATGCTATGGGTCCTGCTATATATTCTGTCTATGGTGCTTAAAAATACTTAAGAAAAAGTCATTTCTTTGCCTCTGGCGGCTTTGGAGGCTCCGGAGCATTAGGCGGGTTGGGCATGAAGGCCCCCAGCGCCCCGCTCATCGGAGATATCCAGATAGCGCCAAAGGAAGAGACTAATGATGTAATCACCAGTGCAATCAGTATCGGCAGGAAATCGAATAGGTAGCTGAACGGCGGCTTCTCGAACATCTTTTCCATGACCGGCCCTATAGTAGCGGAAGAGCTGTTAGCCAGCCTGTCGTAGGTCGCGTTTATGGTCTTATCCAGCTGTTCGAATTGGAGAGCATAAGTCCTGTCGACCTGAGTGTCGATGTAGTCGGCCAAACTAGGATTCGCAGCCACTTGTTCTTCGGTTACATTTGCTCCGGTCAGTATGGATTCCCTGATTTGCTCCTTACTCATCAACTGGCCGCTGTTCATAACCATCTGCCTGACATCATCTTTCGTCAGTATGCTGCCTAAGTTAATGCTCGACTGGAAGCTGAGCATGGCTTCTTTGAACTTAGCCTTGCTGTCATCGAGATTCATGTAGACGAAAAGCAGGCTAGCCACGAGAGAGCCGATCGCAAGAAAAGTCACCACGTTCTTTGAAGCGTGATAGTTCGATTTCATCTTACTCCACGATTTGCCGCCCTCATGTTTGGAGTAGACTAAGAGCATGCAACCTGCCATGTAGAAAAGCATTATTATCAGGAAGACCAGAGTGTTGTTGAAGAAGGACAGGCAAGCCGCGATAGGAAGGATTACCCCGACCGCCACCATGATAGTTCTTTCGAGCCTGTTCAGGTATAATGAGAACAGCCTCGCCAGGAAGATGCTTAGCGCTATCATGAAACCTATGGCCAAAAGCAGCAGTATCAGAGTTATCGCATTAGGGCCGGTGAACTTGAGCGCTATCTTCGGGTCGAACGCATCAGAGAACCTGATGCCGGTCCATGTGTACAGGTAGACCCACCAGATGTTGATCAGCGTGAATGCGAGACTCCCAGTCGCCAGCATCTTGATGTTCTTGATCTGCATAGAATTAGTTAAAAGAGAGTCTAATAAAAAGCTTTCTATCAGCTCAAAATCTTGCAGCCCCCTTTCTCGACCAAGAGAGTCACCTCTGCCTGCGAGACCAATGAGCCGGAGACGTCCTTCAGGATGGGATACTGCGTCAACGCATCCCTGACAAGTAGCTCCCTTAAGGCAACTTTTAGCTTGAACGGCTGGTATCTCTTGGCCAGCCACCTCTCAGCGAAAGGCAGGGTCTTGTACTCGTTCTGGATAAAGGCTAACATCCCCCTGGCATCCATGTTTCGCGTTAGTACCTCTCTGTTGAAAGAGAATATCTCAGTCCTCCTATCTTCTCTCACATAGCCCTCGCCGGTAGATGCGAACGGCTCTATCGCGATTATCTCCCCCTCAACCAACTCCTCTTCGTAATCCACATCGATGTTAGGAATGGACGGTTCGGCATGCACCTCATATGCTTTTAGGCCATGACCAGAGAGGTTCCTTATCGGCTTGAACCCGTACTTGGTTATAGTTTCCTCTATCGTCTTACCAATTTCTTTCGTAGTTCTTCCTGCCTTGACCAGACTTATCGCATTCTCAAGGGCCTTTTCGCTCGCTTCCACAAGCTTCCCGTTCTCTCCGGACAGGTCTATCGTGTAAGCTATATCGCCAACATAGCCATTGACATGAGTCCCTATATCGACATTTACCACATTCTTCTCCCCAAAAACAGTCTTTTCATCAATAGAAGGCGTATAGTGTGAAGCGTTCTCGTTGACAGAGATGTTCACGGGGAAAGCTATGGCCGCCTGCTCCCTAATCCATCCCTCGATAGCCTCCGCAGCCTCGAGCAGACTGTTGCCCACCTTTATCAGGCTCTTCGATTTTTCCGCAATCTCCTTAGCTGCCTTGCCTGCCTTAGTATAATCCTGAAGCTCGCTCATCATCCAAACCCCAAAGGTAGAAATAGCTCTTTCCACCGACTTTGTACTTCTTAGTGACTTCCAGAACCTTGCTCTTGAGTTCCCCCTTCCTCAGCAGGCCTCTCACAACGTCGGGCAGGTTGGGCGGAGTCTTTTTCCTCTCCAGCATGTGCTCTGGCGTAGCAAGTGCGGTCAAGTATACCGATTTCCTATCGAGATTGCTCTCCAGCACTATCCTCTTGAGCTCCCTGACCAAAGCAAGCTCCTGGTTCACCGACTCCTCTTCTGTGGCGTCGACACCGATCTGGCCCTCTTCAGCCAGTTCTTTCTTGTGCCATTCGATAGCCTTGCTCTTCCACTTCTCGAGTATCTTAGCTTTCACATCTTCGCCCATCAGAACCACTTTCCCAATCCGGACTGCTCCCCATCGAACTTCAGGTCCTCTTCCTTGACCCCGAGCTCCCTAAGTATCTTCATGACGGCGGGCAATATCTGGTTGTTGATGTAGTAGTCAGCGTCATATTCCTTCTTCCCGAGCAACTGGACAGGGATAGAGCGGTCAGAGATGCTTCCGGATCCTTTCACCACCACGTACTCCAAGACAGAGCCGGGCCCTATCTTCTGGCCTGCCTCTATGAGCTTCTTCGCCGCTTTCACGTGTGGCGCCTGCTGCTCGTAGCTCGATACCTTTCTGACCACCTTAGTATAAATTATTAAGTCCTCTACGTCGACTTTCCTGTCCCGTACATCCTTGATAACTTTCTTGACAATATCCACGGCCTTCTCCGGTTTCCCCTCTTTAAGTACGGCTTCTATGACCTTTTCTTGGGTCTCCTTGGCAATGTTCGCCCAGTCGCTCCTCACAAACTCAAAGCCCTTTATCTCAATCGTGCCGTCCTCCCTAATCAAGGCATATCTCTTCTTCGCTGCCGTGCCCTCGCGCTTGGAGACGAAAATCCCTCTCGGATAATAGCCTTGGAACTCCAATTCCATCTTACCGGGAAGACTATCATTTATCTTCTCAACGAACTTTTTGGCATCTTCAACCGTCTTGTCTTCAAGCTTCAAAAAAATTCCATCAGTATCGCTGTATAGCACGTGAAATCCAGCCTTCTCTGCATTGTCTATGGTCTCGTGAATATAGTGCCTGCCGAGCGCCGTTGTGGACTCCGCAGCCTCTCGAGAGTACCATCTGGCTCTGGCATACCCCAAATAGCCATAAGCAGAGTTAGCCAATATCTTGAGGCCCCATTGATGGAAATGAAGCACTCTATGCTCCTTGGACTTTTCCGGATGCTTCTTCATCTCTACCTTAACCTTAGAGCGGGCTTCAATCAATTCTTCAAGTATCTTGGGAATCAATCCTTTCCTATCTTTGCAGAATTTATGTCCTACTTCCGGTACTATCGTAGGGTTCTTGCAGCAGTCACAATTGTAAGTAGTCTTGTCTATGTTGTAGGACATGATGATAGAGGGGTATAGAGACCTAAAGTCGCAGACCACGATTCTTTCATGCAATCCGCTCTCAGGCGATTTCACGAATGCGCCCTTTATGGGATTGAGCATTCTAGCTTGGACCTCCTCTTCATGCATTCGGTTCGGCACAAGAATGTCACGGCGATGGGCCTCCCTTATCAGCAGCCACTCGATCATCTGCGATGTTGCCATCCGCGACGTCTCGTAAAGAGGCAATCCTATAATCTTGCTCAGGGCCATGTACAGGGGCAGGATCTCTTTTGCGATCTCGAAGGCGGCGACAGCGTCCTCCTGATTGTACTCCAACAGAAGATCTAAGCTTTTCCCGCCTGCGTCCCACAGGTCGGATATCAGCTTGCCTTTCAGGTCTACTTTATGTTTTCCGAAGAACTCATGATAGACGGAATCCAGATTGTTTTTAGGCAGTCTCATCGCGCCTATCCTAGTCAAAAACTCGACGCCGTCATACGCATCGATATGGGCCCTACCAAATATATCGGCTCTCGGATAGATCCCGCCCTTCTTTATCTGGACCTCGCTACAGTCCCGACCTAACGCCAGCTTTACGCCTAGCTTGTGGCACCTCTTATTCAGATATGGGAAATCGAAACCAGCAGAATTATAGCCCACTATCACGTCTGGGTCGTACTCTCCAACCTTTTTTATGAACTTCTCTATCATCTCCTTCTCCGAACTCTTGCTTTCGGTCCAGTACAGGACGTCCCTCTCTTTCGCGGTGCAGTAGCCGATGCAGACGATAGGGTCTTTCCCCGCGTCCGGTACCTGCTTCGGGTTATAGACCTCAATGTCGAAAGCCAGGACTTTCAGGTCAAGAGGTTCGTCAGGCAGCTCCTTGGCCTTCTTCAGGATCCCGTTCTCTATCTCGAAATCGTAATAGCGCGAAGCATACAGTCCGTGGTCAATCAGGTAGCGGTAGGTATAGTTTATGTCATCTTCTCTAGATTCGCCGAGCTCTTTCGCATGGTGCCTTATCTCTATCACATCGCCCGGGCTCCTGGTCACTATCTTCAGAATTTTCTTTTCCTCTTTCTCGACAACCTCTATCTTCCTAATCTTGTCCCCGAAATTCTTGAGCAGCTCTTTCTCCGCTTCCCTCATGTTATCCGGTATCAGGTAGAAATAGGGCTCGAACCTTGCCTCGACTATCTCGCTCTTGTCCCCATTGATCAGGATTTTGAGCCTGTCCCCGCCAGTGCTCTCTAAGTCGAAGATATAGCCACGCATAAAAACCCTTATAGATATATTTATATTATTAGGAGTATTTCATTTAAACATAGTGGTGATATGCCCGAACCAGCTCAGATGATGATTGACAACATAATGGGGGAGATTCACGCCCTGAATTCCAAAATCCAGATAATCGTACAAAGGATGAAGATAATGGAGAGGAATGAGGAGATAATAGGGAAAACGCTCATCGGCCACAACAAGATGCTCAAGGGGATAGAGGAAGAGATAAACGCGCTCAAGTCCGGCGGTGTCATGGCTGAAGGCGGTTCTGCTGATTTAGAGAAGAATGCAGGCGCCCTGAAGGAAGTCAAAGACCTCGTCAAGGAAGCGAAGAAGCAGATGGACGCCAATAAGAAAGAGATAGAGCTGATAAAGACGGAGCTTAGCGAGATAAAGTATGTCCTGGACGCCATCAATCCGGTAGCTTATGTCACTGTGGACCAGGTAGCCGACCTAGTAGACGAGAAACTGGAAGACCTGCAGAGGAAAAAGAAAGGCTAAGCGCTGAGGTTAGGTCTAACGGTCATGCGATAGGGCCTCGAGTGCTCTTCTTTTACAGCGACCTCATTCTGGCCCACGAACTCTATCCTTATAGTGGCATTGTTGAGAACGTCTGAGTTCAGGTCGTTCTCGTGCTCCGTGCCGAGACAGACGCCGACGCCGTACTTGTTGCAGTCCACGAGTACCGCTAGCATGCTCTTCTGCAGATTGGTGGTCGGGTTGTTGGGCGCTATCTTGTCCCCGTCCACGATGACTGAAACCACTTTGACCTCTTTCGTGGCCATCTCTTCCTTGTATTTCTTGTAGAGAGAGGCGAGGACTGAATAGATGAACGCGTCCTTCACCTCTTCAGTCAGGCTGCTGGTGTCTATCCTGACGACGGAGCCTATGCTTTTCAGGTAGGGCGAGATGAAATTAGCCAGATCGACTTTCCCGCCGAAGAAGCCAGGATAGGACATGTCCAGGACTTTCATCATCCTCACCGCCCTGTACATGTGGAACTTCTTGACGTCCTCTTTCACCGCCAACAGCCGTTCCTCCAGATCGGCAATAGACTCTAGCTGGTCCTTGCCTTCATGGAGAACATCATCTATGAGCTCGGCAGCCACCTTCCCGAGATATTCCTTCCCCTCGGTCTTTATCCCGATGACCTCCCTGAGCATCTCGGGGGTCAGCATGTTCAGGTTTATCCCGACCTCAGGTATGCTGACGTTCTTGAGAGGGACCCCGATCGGCTGGATATCGGGAAAAGACTTATAGTCGAAGTTCTTGTTGGGGGTGGCCATCCTCTCGTAACTCTTATCATCATCAAAAATTATCGTGATTACTCCGCCAAGCACGCAGTTCTCAAGTATGACGTGCGCCATGGTCTTTCGGTCCTGCCTGCTGCCTATTACCACCGTCGTCAGGAACGCTTGGACAGTCTCTTCAGCCTTCTCGCCAGTGCTTTTCTTCCCTAAAAGCGTCTTGGCAGTGAACTTTCCAGCGAACCTCTCCTCGGTTTTCGAGACCATCAGCATCGGCATCAGGACAGGCTCAGCGAATAGCTTCTCAGCCTCCTCTTCCTTCGCGTACTTCAGCTCGGTCAGGTTTACCTCGAAGCTCTTGCACAGCTCACTGGCCCTCTCGCTCTGGTCCTCCATGAGGTTGAAGAGCTCCTGCATGGCCGCGTCCATCTCCCCTCTCTCCGCTTTCGCATACTTCGGACCGGAGGATATCGCAAAGTACTTCTTCTTGAAGGCGGGCTGGAACTTGTCGACTATCATGTTATACCCGCCCAAGGCAGCGGACAGCCTGCTGGGGTCTCCCTCGGCCACGTAGAACTTGTCCAGTATGAAGACCATGCCCGTGACCGTATCCCTCTCCTTGTCGAAGATTATCGTAAGAATCAGTTTGTCCGGATTCTCGCTCATCGTTATGTCGTAGTTCGACCAGGCTCCGGAGAAAATTTCGCGCCAAGGACCGAATGGTAGTTCAGTTTTTTTCTCCATGCAAATCAGCTATATTATTATACTACTAATATATAAATATCAGATTAATAATCCTATTTGTGATACCGATGGCTGAGGAAGCAAAGTTCAGCAAGGTCGTTGAGATAGTGCGAGCGATGAACGCCGAAGGTCTCTCTATATCCGATATACGGGACAGCCTGAAACAGATAGGGGTTAAAGAGGACGATATAGAAGGCATTCTGAAACGGGCTGCAGCAGAACCCACTTCCAAAGACATCCATGAAGCAGTCAAGATGGTCGACGCGAAAATAACTCAGCCTATGGCCAAGACCATGGAAGAGCACAAGCAGCTGACAGAGGAGGTCAAAGCCAAGGTTGACGATATGTCGCTGGGGCTGGAGGAGCACGCCCAGAGCCTTGACCAGCTCAGCTCCAACCTTGATGAGCACCGGGAGAAATTAGACGCTATCCACGAGAGCCTGCAGAACCTGGGCACCAGTCACGAGGAGCTCCATGAGAAAGTGGGAGAGCTATCCGATTTTTCTGATGAGTTTTCCGAGCTGCGAGAGATCATGCTGGACATAAAGGCTATGCTGGCCGCGCTTAAGGATTTGGACAATAAGATACTGGAGACCAACAAAGAGATGCTGATGCGATTCAGATCAAAATAATCAGTCGACTTTTTTCAGGAACTTGAAGGGAAGGCCGAAGAAGAATTTCTCGAGCGGGTCCGTGAACCCATACTCGGGCAACGGCAGAAAGTCAGGCCTCTCAGTGCCCATGTTTATCGGCAGCCCAGTCATCTCCCAGGGCTCTATCTTCATCTCCGGAGGCTCGCTCATTATCACCGTGTGCCTGGTCTTCCGCACAGGCTCCCTGGCCTGCTCTTTGACTGGCTCCGATTTCCTTGCATAGAGTCCTATGGCGAGACAGAAAACACCAAAGAGACCGGTTGCCAGGCTGTTGAAATAGATGCTCAGAAGGATAAGCCCCAGCCCAAGGGTTATGCTAATCATCGTCTCCTCTCATTGTTCTTACAACTCTCCCTATCGCCTGTCCCCACTTCTTCTCTCTCTTCTCCCACAGCTTGCCCTCGCCCATCTTCCTGTCGTACCGTATGTTCAGCTCCTCCGGTATCCTGTACGGCGCGCCTCTCGTCGATTCTATAACTATCGGCTCAAGGACATTGGAGCCGCTCTCATACCTGGCCTCCCTTTTACCGAAGACTACTGATACGGAGAAGATGAACAAAATCAATAGGCCCACAAGAACGCTGAACGCCATGTAGCCCGTGAAGTAGAGAAAAGCCGCGACTATGACTCCTATCAGCAACCAGTCCGAGTCCATGTTACTCCTTCTTCTTCCCTCTTATCAGATTGCCTGCTGCGCTGAAGATGTTCGCCATGCCAGCTGCAGCATTCGCCCACTGCTCTGCCGGCTTCCACTCGGGATTGACCTCCAGCTTTGTCTCTGGATGGTAGAGCCAGGGCGGTTCCCCGACATCCTCGTAGATCACGGGATATATTACCTCCTCGGGGGCCCTTGGAGCAGGCGTTTTCTTCTTCTCGGTAGTCATGCTGCCGAGCACAACGAAAAACAGGAATATGACCAGCAACAGCACGAGCCACTCCAGCTTTAGGTAGAACCCGGCTATTATGCAAATGAATATCATGAAGATGCCCTTCGAATTCATATGTTCACTCTTCCTTCTTCTCAGACTTTAGTTTCTTCTCCGACTTGAAGGCGCTCCTCAGGACTTTGCCAACGCCCTCCCCCAGCCTCTGAGGGGCAAGAATAGACCAGGGCATGCCGGTTCCGAATTTCTCTTCAGTCACCCTTACTTTCATCTGTTTGGGGTAGATGGACTCGGGCCCAACATACTTCCTCTTGACTATGATGGGCCTGACTTTAGGACCAGTAGCAACCGATTTTTCTCCGCTATCTTTGCCGGAAAGCAGTGCAGCCATCAGGACCGCAAAGAATATTATCGATAGCCAAATCTGGTTGAAGAAAAGGCCTGCAAAGATCAGTATAACCGCAAGCACCCCAATCAATGACTCTGCTTCCATCACTCAGCACCGCCCAGGAGCTGCATTAACTCCGGTGAATAATATTCCTCTCCCTTCACTTCTTTCTTCCTGCCTTGCAACATCAGCGTCAGGCCTATTATCACAAACAACAGCACGAACCAGTACTGCTCCTGCTTTAGAACGGTCAATAGTCCTACGCCTATCAGAGTGACAGCGGATACCGCAACGCTGCCAGACGTTAGCACGAACAGGATCAGAAGGCCAACGAAGAGCCAGGGTATGTCGATGGTCCACGCTAGGAAGGTTATCAGCAGCAGTATTACCATCGATGAACTCTCTATGCCAATCACTTCCCTGAAAGGGCGTCAGCCAGGCCGGTGAAGAACGGGAATGCGAAGAATATGAACAGTATTATGATTAGCATGTCCGGGTAGGTGAAGAAAGTCAGAAAGGCGATTATGATTGCCATGATTATCCCTATCTTCTTCGAGCCGGACAGGCCGCTGAGATAGTTTACCAAGTATATGAAAAGTATGAGCATCAACGCAATCTTCAGGTCGCTCCACATGTCTGCCATTTTTCCACCTATATTACTTTCTATTCACTGCTTTTTAAATCTACCTCACTTTAGAGCGCCTGCTTTTCTGCCCAATCCTCCACTAGGCAAGCCGAATACTATTATCCCACTCAGGCCTAGACCGACTATCAAATAAAGTATATAAGCGGCCGCAAAAATATAGAGCAGTTGATAAACGAATATGTAGATCAGGATTCCGGAAACCACCAAGGTCATAATCCCCGACCCCAGTATCCTTTTGACAAACAGGTATATCATTATGCAGAAATAGGCCATCATCAGCCACTTGAACGTGGGAAAGAACTCGCTGAAGATAATCGGCAGAAGCATGAGGAATACGAAAACTATTACCAAAAGGATCATTGGTGGCAGAAACCCTCTTTTCATGTCTAAAACCTCATTCTGGCCCTGCCCTTGGCAAGCCTCTCAGAGTACTCTTTTCCAGTCATATGGCCCTCCTCCTCCGCGCCGCCGCCCCTTGCCCAGGGCTTCGCGATAGCAAGATCCATCACTAGCATTGAGAAGCCGAATATTATGAAGAGGTAGATGAACATGGCGGTCGAGAGTATTGGCGCGAGATTGGAAAAGAGTATGACATATCCTAAAACCAGTATGAGGATAGTCACGATAGGACCTCCGCCGAATCTGCCCCTCACGAACTGGACGATGAACAGCAGTACCACTATCTTGAACCCCAGCATCAGGAGGTTTACCGTGTCCATGATGTCCGTCGCCGGTTTCAGTATCCAGTCAAGCGGGTTC
>CAYVZL010000018.1:0-12183 GCA_964456465.1 Microcaldota archaeon | reverse complement strand
TTTGTCTTCTGGTGGGTCTGTTTGTCTGGTCCGTATAACGAAATGTAAAGCTGGGTCGGGAGCGGCTCTAATGCCTCTAAGCGCTCTGGGAGAAGGCCATTAGTAACTAGAAAGGTGGTAGCTTTTCTTTTGTGATACTCTTTCAATAAATCGCCAAGGTAAGGATACATGGTCGGTTCGCCGTCAAGGGAGATGGCAATCTGGTTGGGCTCTTGCGCTTCTTTGAACTTCTTCCTGTCCGTGTCTTCAACCCCGCCAAGACCAGACAATAACTTTCTCTGGGCAACGATAGACTCTTCAACAAGCTCTTTAGGTTCGTCCCATTCTTTCGGGAACTGGTTGAGTGGCTCGTGCTCCCAGGTCCTCCAGCAGAACACGCAGCGCAGTTGGCAATAGACGTTGGGCGACATCTGCAGGCAGCGGTGGCTTTCGACTCCATAGAACGCCTGTTTGTAGCAAAATCCTCTATTCCTAATGCTCTTCTTGGTCCAAAGGCAGAGCTTGGCCGCCGCGTGCTCTCGCTTTCCAAAGAACTTGTAGTGCTGCGCCTTGAGCTTTTTAACGTAATTTAGTCCTGCGTCCATCGAAATCCTGTCTATATTAGTGAATAGAAAGCTTTATATATTGTTGGTTCGTTTTTATAATCAGAAAAGGAGATACACATGAACACAAAGAAATTCGCTATTGCTAAGCAGCTTGGTGGGAAGAGAGTAATCACTAATCGTGGTGAAGAGATAGGAAGACTCAGCGATATGACCATAGATGAGAGCAATGGAAGGCTTGAGGGCCTGGTTGTAGAGCCCAACATGGCGTCTAAGGTCGCGAAGAACCTGACTTCTTCAAGGGAAAGACTGATAAACATACCGTATAAGGCAGTTTTTGCGGTCGGCGATGTCATAGTCGTCGACGAGAGCCTTTTAGTCTAGTTCTACCGTGAATTTTCCTTTCTTTTTGTCAAGCATTTTCTCGATTGAGGCATAGTTAGAGTATATCAGGTCGCCTTTTTTCCTGCTCTCTTCGGCCTCTCTCCCGAACCGGTCCAGCGCCTTGACCTGTTCATCCAGTCTTTTCCTGAGTTTCTTCAGCTTCTGGCTCTCCGGCCGTTTCATCAGGTAGAATTCGTCCACAGCGCTATTCATGGACTTGAATCTCTTCTGGATTTCTAGACTGGAAAGCGGGAACGGAAACAGCCTATCGCCCTGCATCACCGGCTCTGTCTTGAAGCCCAAAATCTTTTCCATGGCTTTGTAGAGCCTTTCTTTCTCGTCGTCTGTGGGGCTGGCATTCTTCTCCACTCCCGCTAAAGCGCAAATCTCTTCGGCATAGTCCCCGCCGAACGACAGGCTCTTTACCAGACTTCTGACCGCATCCTTTTCCGTGAATATCTTCCTGAACTCCAATAGACTGGTGTCGTACGGATTTAGCGAGCCCTTGGGGAACAGGTAGGTCTCGCCTTTTTCGAGTTTCCTGTCTTTCCACTCCTCGCGCCTGAAAGTGAGGATTATCTTATCGTTTTTGTCGGTTAGAATCATGTTTCCGTGCGAGAAGAACTCCAGGATAATCTTGTTCTCGCCAAAGTCAAGCACAACGACCCTGTCAAACCCGTGCTGCTCCATTCTCTCCAATATTTTGTTCTCGAGATATTTCCTCAGCACTATTGACACCTGAGACGGCTTTTCAGGCGCCTTTATCGAATAGTCGGTGAGATTGAACCTTTTTCCTATCTCGACCAGCAGATCCCTCTTTCCGGACTTGGTTGAGAACGATAGCCTGAACAGCTCTTTCCCTATCTGCTGTACTTTAGTCAGGTGCGCTTTTTCAATCTCTTTAGCTGTTTCTTCAACCAGCGCTCTAATCTCAAAACTTGATAGCCTGAGTTCCATATTATATCACGCCTGAAGATAGAGATATAGGCTAATCCCATGAAGCTCCCGAACAGGTGGACGATGAGAGACGTTTTCGATGTCTGCTCCCTGGCTATCCCTTCCTCGAGGTTGGAGACAGTCTCTACGGTCTTGTTCAGGTTTGCATATACCGTTTCCTGCTGCTTGGTGAGGTTTTCAGCTATCTGGACCAATTCCTGCTTGCTTCGGTTATAATCAGTTATGGTTATCTCGCCTCTATTAAATTTATCATCCAGAACCGAGATGTTCTGGGCCACCTGCTCCTTTTGGGCGACGGTTTGGTTATAGGCAGTTTCCAGCTCCGTGCCAATCTGCCTTGACTGGCCATAGAAGCCGGTTACTGCGTCGGTTATGACCGGGGCGATGAGCATGGACGCCAGCGAGAACATCAGGATATAGGCAATCGTCTTCTTGAAATCTATCAGGCACGCGGGAATCAAAAATCCTGCGATAGCGGCAGATGCGCCCGCTAGGAGCACATTTGGGGATAGCATCACGAAGAAAATGCCCGCGGTTACCGCAGAGATAAAGTATAGGGCGTAATAGTCCTTCCCGTTCAGCTTTTTCTCGACCACAAAGCCTATCGCCATGAGCAGGAACATATTTCCCAGCAGATGGATGAGGCTGACGTGGAGCAGGGGATAGGTGACTAAGCCGATCCAGTTGGAGAGAGAAAAACCGAACTCATAGATGGTGCTATTTGGGATGAACAGGAAGAATGAGGAGAAAACGAAGTAGAAAGCGGACGTCAGAAGGACCAGTATCAAGGTGTATTTCAATCTCTTCACCTGAGGGTCGTGGCGGCAACCATGGCTATCTTCGGATGCTTTGCGAACAGCTTCAGGAACACGGAAAGCTTCTTTCCGTCCGAGAACTCCAGCAAGGTCTCTGGTGTGAAGAAGTCTGCCAGTATCTCCAAATCCCCGTCGCTCAGTTTCTCGAAGAATCTCCTGACTTTTAGCACGTCCTTCAGCTGGTTGCCCCTCTGCTCAAACCACAGGTCGGCATACTTCTTGAGGAACTTGTCAGAGAAGTCGTTCTTGTCGACCGCCTCTCTCGCTATCTTCGCCGCGATTACAGCAGCCTCCATCGCCGCGCCCATTCCTCCGCCGTGGATGGGGTTGATCATGTGAGCAGCGTCCCCGACAATCAATAGTCCGTTAGCATAAGGCTTCTCCAACGGAGCGCCAACTGGGATGCAGCCCCCTTTGACTTCGTAGCCTGTCGCATCCTTGAATATCTCCGGATGGCTCTCGATGAACATATCCAGATACTCTTTCGCGGTCTTCTGGTCATGGCCCGCGATGCCAATGCCTACATTCCCTATATCCCTCCCTTTCGGGAATATCCAGATATAGCCTCTGGGCGCTATCTTGGTCCCTACGAACAGGTGGATGAGGTCCGGCCGTTCCATCTTCAGACCGGACATCTCGTACTCGTAGCCAGAATCCACCTCGCTTATCGCATTGAGCGTGTTGACTCCGGCCCTCTTGGCGGTCATCGAATCAACGCCGTCTGCCGCTATGACCATCTTGGCATGAATATCAAACTTCCCTTCAGGCGTCTCCACTTTCACGCCGGCAGCATACCCCTCTTTCTTAATCACATCATAGACCCTGGACTTGACCAGATACCTTGCCCCGCTCCGGATGGCGTCAGCAGCCAGCTTCTTCTCGAACATCTTGCGTTCTATCACATATCCCTTGTTCTTCGTGATTATCTCCATCTTCCTGCCCTTCGGGGAATAGACCATGGCGCCGTTGCTCTTCCAGATGCACCAAGTGGGATCGAATTCCAGCGAAGCCTTCTTTATCCACACCTCGCCCAGCCCCTCGCCGCACCGGACAGGAGCCCCCACCTCCTGCCTCCTGTCTATGACCAGCGTCTTGAGTCCGGATTTGGCGCAATCCCTGGCACAGATGGAGCCGCCTGGTCCGGCCCCTACGATGATTATGTCGTATTGTCCTTTCGCTAGGTTGGAAAAGTACCCCATGTCATCACTTCTTCAATGTAATGGCCCCTGCTGGGCAGAATTTAACGCAGTTTCCGCATTTGATGCACATGTCCTGGTCGCATTGTATGTAGGTCTCTATCAGCTCGAGGCAGGCAACCGGGCAGACGGAAGCGCATCCGCCGCAGTAAATGCATTTGGTCTTGTCTACTGTTATTTTATCCATGAGAATAACGCACCTTGTTTTTCTTATGCCCTATACGATATATAATCCTTTATGGTGGCTACGCCTCGTAAGAAACGTAATCCTTGTCGTTGAACTCGTAATGTATCCTCTTTATCCTGTTCCCTTCGACTGAGAACTGCCTGATCAGGTCGTTCCTATTGCCGACGAACTTTATGAAATCATGCTTCTTGTTGGGGTCCAGCATTATGCTCTTGTCCTTCATGTTCAGCAGGACCAGCGGCCTATTCGAGCCGTCAGTCATCAGAGCGACTAGAACAAGGGCGTTCGCTCCGAGGGCCCTCAGCATAGAACAAAGTAGTATCGCCTTGTCCTCGTAATCCGCGACCTTGTTGTCCAGCATCTCCTTGATAGACAGCCAGAGAGTAGCGCCGATGAACGGTATGGAGTGTATCCCGTCGACAAACTCGTAAGCCGCTTGGTACTGCTTCAGGAAGTCCTTGCTCTCGGCCTTTATCTTCTGGACTACGGGGGTTATATTCGAGTTAGTGGGCTGGACTAGCGATTTGACGTCAGGAACTGTCTTGGTCTCATTGCCCTCTATGTGCTCCTTGTATCTAGAGACCAACAGCTGGTAAAGGAGTATCTTGTGGTAATACTCTTCCATCTTCTCCTTATACTTCTTCAGTTCTTCCTCGTCCGCAATGCCCGGATTAGCTATTCCCTTCCCTCCGGCTGCGGCTTTCTTAGCGGTATCGAGAGACTGTTCCAATCGTATCACTTTATCTTTATATGAACTTTCAACATTATCTAACTTTTGCTGTAATTCTTCATTTTCGCCCCCTAATATCTCGTTCCTCTTGGTTATGTCCTCCAGGGCCCCCTCTAGCTCCTCTATCCTGCCTTTCTGTGCATTGACCTCCTCCTGCAGTTTCACTAGCAGGCTCATCTTGTCCGTCTCTAGCCCCCTTTCCTGCTGCAGCTTTATGGGGTAGTGGGGCATGGCCAGTTTCTTCAGTATCCGGTCCATCTCCGCGTCTGTGATGCCGATCTCTTTCCCTATCTTCGATATCTGGTACTCGTATTCCGCCTTGGATATCCGGCCGTAGTTCTTGGTTTCCTCGACTGCCGCCATCTTCGCCTTGAACTTGGCCTTGTTGTCGCCCAGCTTCGCGAATTTGGCGTACAGCTCCTCCTTGTTCTCCAGTCTGGGCGTGGATTTGGCCTTGAAAGTCGAGAAAACGATAGCCGCGACTAAAATGGCTATGAAAATGAATAGCAGTATGAAGGATGCCATCTCGTCAAGTTGAATAATGCCAAAAACATCTATAATCAGGGGCAGCATGAATTAGATATCGATATCGAGGTTTATATTATTATGCCGCTGATTTGCTGAGTACCTTATCCCTCGGCTATTTGTTCTTTTCGAGGATATAAAAAGCTATATATTAGAATAACCTAACCCTATCATGCGAGAGCTGATTGGACTAAAGGAAGTCTGCGGATTCATAAGGGAGAAAGACGATTTTACTGTTGTGGGGCATTACGACGCTGACGGCCTTACCGCCTCAGGGATAACGGGTCTGTTTCTAAAGAGACTTGGAAAGAGGTTCTCGATACACAACACCAAATATCCTGAGAAAGGGAAGATGAAGGAGATCCATGACTGGGGAGATAACTTCATATTCGTCGATCTGGGCTCGGGCCAGCTGCATGTCCTGGAAGAGGAGCTTGCGGATAGACAATTCTGCATCATAGACCATCACAAGCCCCATAATGAGACGGCAAGACCGCAGTTCAATCCGCACCTGTCTGGAATCGACGGGGTCAACAGCGTAAGCGGGGCCGGAATGGCTTATCTGGTTGCAAGAGAGCTATCGAAAAAGAATATAGACCTGGCAAAACTGGCTATTGTCGGGGCGATAGGAGACATGCAGGACGTCGACTCTGGAAAGCTGATTGGCCTGAACAAGGAGATTTTGAAAGACGGCGAGGGTTGCGGCGAAGTGCGGGCCAGGAAAGACCTTACGCTGTTCGGGCGACACTCTAGACCATTAACCCAGTTCCTGTCCTACTCCGCTGACCCATTCTTACCCGGTCTGACTGCCAATGAAGATAACTGCCGAGATTTCCTGCACGGCTTGGGGATACCGCTGAAGGCCGGGGAGAGGTGGAATTACTATATCGACCTGGATGAGGACCAGAAGAAGAGGCTGGTCTCCGGTCTTTACGTTTATGGGAAGCAGCACGGGGTCCCTGAAGACTCTCTTAAGAGACTCGTGGGCGATGTCTATGAGTTCCCGAAAGAGGCTGAGAGGACTGAACTGAGAGACGCGAAAGAATTTTCCACCCTGCTGAACGCCTGCGGTAGGCATGACAAGACAGAGATAGGCGTCAAGGTCTGTATGGGGGACAGGAAAGAAGCGTACCAAGAGGCCAAGAGCCTGTTGCAGCTGCACAGGAGGCTGCTGCGCGACGGCATCGAGTGGGCGCAGGAGAATGTCATAGACGAGTACAGGAACATGTATGTGATAGATGCTGGAGACAAAATCAAGGATACGCTCATAGGAGTTGTAGCTGGCATGCTCTACGGCACCAACGTGATAAAGAACGACAAGCCGGTGATAGCCATTACCGTTAACGATGAGGGCGAGCTCAAGATATCTGGAAGGGGGACCATGCGCCTTGTCAGGAAGGGGCTGGACTTGGGAGACGCGATGAAAGAGGTGGCTGAGAAGCTTGGTGGCGAAGGCGGGGGCCATAATGTCGCTGCTGGCGCCAGATTAGATCCAATACTCAAGAAGGAATTTCTAACCGAACTTGATAAGGTGGTTGGCAAACAACTTGGGAAGTGAAGGATTGGCCGCTAAACTTTGTAAATCCTGCGCGCAGACTTTCTCAGCCTGTTCATTATCGCGAGTCCGAGGCCCTTTTCCCCTATCCCCTCCGCGATAATCACGTCAACTTTTTCTTGGTCGAACTGCCTGAACAGTCTGAACAGGTTCCTTGCAATGGCGCTAAAATCGCTTCCCACAAACTTGACTGCGTCCGCCCTATACCTGTGCTTGTCAGTGGTCATCACGCCGACTGCCTTCCCCTCTTTTCTGTATCTGTCTGCGAGCTGCTGGACCTTCCTTTCAAGCTTTGGCCGTCTTCCTTCAACCAAGATTACGTCCGCGTTTGGGGCATAGTGTTTGTATTTCATGCCGGGCGATTTGGCGACGGCTCTTGTCTTTTTGCCCTTTGCGGCCGGGTGCATCCTGACCCTATCCAGGACCGTTTTTAGTTTTTCCAAAGTTATTCCCCCTGGCCTTAGCAGGGTTGGCGGGTCCGTGGTCAGGTCGAGGACAGTGGATTCAACGCCGATATCTGTGTTGCCGCCGTCAAGGATGACATCTATCTTCCCGCACAAATCTTGAAACACGTGTTCTGCCGATGTCGGGCTCGGCTTCCCGAAGGAATTTGCTGAGGGCGCCGCTAACGGCACTCCCGCCTCTCTGATTAAAGCTAAGGCAATCCTGTTGTCCGGCATCCTGACTGCCACGGTGTTCCGCCCGCCCGTGGTCGCCTTCGGAACCACCCTGGACTTCTCAAGCACAATGGTCAGGGGGCCCGGCCAGAATTTATCCATCAGCTTCTCGGCTTTTTCCGGGACTTTTTTAGCCAACCGGTATACCTGCTCCTTTTCAGCTATGTGGACGATGAGCGGGTTGTCCGCGGGCCTTCCCTTTGCCTCAAACACCTTCTTCACTGATTCGGCATCCAAAGCATTCGCCGCTAACCCGTAAACCGTTTCCGTGGGAAAGGCCACCAAGCCGCCCCGTTTCAAGACTCTGGCAGCTAATTTAATCTTAGACTTTTCCACCCGCTTAGGGTTCAGTTTGATTACTCTGGTCATGCTACTAAGTGATGAGGCGTGGGATATAAAAACTAGTCTCCGCCGAGCGTTCTGCGGTTTTTGTTATAGAGGCCCCATTTTTGTATGGCAGCGGACAGTTCTTTGTTCTTTTTTGCGGCTTCTGGGAGCGGGGTGCCGCGTCCATTATTAAAAATATGCCTCTTAGAATTAGGCTAAGGCGCTCTGAAATAGCCGGGGTACGTCGGTTGCGGAATGCACACTATCTAAAGATTATCTCGTAATCCTTGAACAGCTCTTTAAGCCTAGTCTTCTGCTTAATTCCTTTCTCATCGAATATGACCTTCTTGGGTCTAGGTATGGTCTTGTCGAACATCTGCTCTGCCATCTCCTCATCCAGGCTCTCTAGCGAGTATTTGGGGCACATATGGCCGAACGCATAGTCTCTTTCCAGGCCGGAGAAAAGGCTCGCATAGTGGTTGCCTCCAATGCCTATAACCGACTCGGCCTTTTCATTTGTCTTCAGTCCTTTGAGTATGCAGTCAACAAGAAAATCTGCTGCTTTTTGGTCGGCCCATTGTTTCTCAGAAGAACCAAGCTCCACGAAACATAACGGCGTCTTGAACTGGGTCGGACCGTGATGCGTCTGCTCCAAACAAACCATGTAGTCGGTCATCTCGTTCTTGAGCATCTGGAGGTAGATGTTCCTGATAATCTGGCTGTTCGTGTAAGACAGCTCTCGCGCATTCCCTCCTAACTCGTTTTTGCCGAAATTTCCCGTGGAGTGGATGGTGAAAGAGGGCGTTTCTGCCTCTGATTTGTGCGAAGACGCGACTATAACCTGGTCCGCCTTCAGGTCGTCCAGCTGCTCGAGATAGCAGATGTGCTGTTTGCATCGCGCCAATATTATATCCTCTTTCTCATACAGCGGGAAGCCCTGGAAGACTTTCTCCGTCTGCCTGAAACCTCCCTCTAAAAACCTCTCGAACATGTTCATTGAGGCCATGTTGTCCACGGCAAAGACGATAGCAATCATATTTTCACACTGCCTTAAAACTATAACTTTGCTCTTAGTTCCATCAGGAGATTTCCGAGCATGTTCTTCCCGTTTCCTTTTTTGCCTGCGCCCCAGAAGGCGTCCGTCTTTGAATCCTCGATTAACGCAGCGTCCCCTGTTTTCAATAGAAGTTCCTTCAGCTCCGGATTCTGCGTGAACTTTGCCTCAAGGACGCGCCTCATGCGATCCACTTTGATGGAATTCCAGTCCTCTCGTATGTCAAAAACGAGAAGCGAATGGGCGGCTTCTGCGCATAGGTGCTGCCTGGGCGCCGACACGAGCCATTCCGCCACTGCGAGGTCTTTCGGTTTTCCAAACTGGTATGCTTCTTCAGACGACCCGAACTTTCTGCCCTCGAACTCAACCGGGGCCCTAAACAGGTTGCTTAGGAAACCATACTCTCCGGAAGACCTGTAAAACCTGATTTCACCAGCTTCAGCCATACATTATTTTTCAACGTTTAGATATATAAAGAGAAAATGGCTAATTATGTTGGATGATGCGATGGCCAGAGTCATAATCGGAAGAAAGATTTACCAGAATGTGCTGAAAGACCAGGTTAGGACAGCAAGCGGTAAAACGCCGTCCAAACTGGCTGGACTCAGATTAAAGACTATGAGGACCTCGAAGATAAGGGCCTTGGTGGAGAACGAAGGACTCAGGAAAGAACTAGGCATTCTCAGCAGATTTGAAAAAGGCACTGTTTATCCGTCGCTAGTCTCTCTGAAAAGGCTTAAACGAGAGACTACGTCATTGAACATAGTCGCCGCCGGAAGGACCGGTGTCAGGATGGAGAAAGAG
The DNA here is from genome assembly GCA_964456465.1 of Microcaldota archaeon. Classification (GTDB taxonomy): domain Archaea; phylum B1Sed10-29; class B1Sed10-29; order B1Sed10-29; family CAYVZL01; genus CAYVZL01. The sequence continues at coordinate 2,430 of CAYVZL010000018.1, read as the reverse complement.
AATAAAGAGCTCCAATTGAGGGTAAAGGACATCGACTATAGGCTCAAGAAGACGACTGATGCGAAGGAAAGAAAAGAGCTGATCCGCCAGCACAACGAGGCCGCGGCTAAACTGTCTCGGAACAGCATAGCGATAGACGAACTGGAATCGATAAGGAAAAGGTACGGCAAACTGCTTCATCGCAAATAGCGCTTCGTCTTTATGAACGTCTTCTGCGCGTCCGGCATGTCATTCAGCAGCTCGAAAGAACTAGACATCCGTTAGTATTATGAAAATTCTGGTTAATTAGGCCATAACGTGAGCAGTCCTGCCCCCGCCACTATAAAGAGGAAGTAAGCTACAATCATCGCCGCTCCCTGCGTCCTGCTTATTGCCCTTCTCCTGAGCTGCAGAAAAACGAATAGGTTTACTCCTATCAAGAACAGGATTGATGAGAGGGGGACTAGTGATTTGATTTGGATGGGCGTTATCACCGCGGCTGTTCCCAGCACCATCGTCAAGTTAGCCACACAGCTTCCCAGGATATTCCCTATCGCCAGAGAGTTCTTTTTTCGCCGTACTGCCCCTATGTTCACAGTCAGCTCGGGCAAGGTCGTTCCCACAGAGACTATGCTAAGACCTATGAAAGATTGGGGCAGATTCAGCACGTTTGCCAGGGCTACTGCGTTCTGGACTACGAAGGCGGCTGCTATGAGCAAAGCGACGATGCTAGCGAAGAAGACAAGCGACGTCTTGAACGTCTTTACCCCGCCGTACTTGACTTCCATTTCCTTTGTTGCCCTGTTCCCGCTCCTCTTGACGTGGAAGCAGTACATTGCGAATATTACTAACAGTATGATCCCATCCAAGCGGTCGATGGTGCCGCGGATTATCAGAATCAGGGGGACTATCGAGATGAAGAGCAGTATGCGCGCGTCCTCAATCACTGATTTTTTTGTAAAGAGGGCTGCGCCGAGGACTGCTGTTACTCCGAAAACCCAGGCCATGTCTGCTATGTTCGCGCCTATGACGTTTCCGACAGCTATCGCTGGGTTGCCACTCAGGGCAGAGAAAATGGAGACCATCAGCTCAGGAAGAGAGGTTGCTACAGAGACCACTATGAAACCGACGGCGAATTGGGAAATCCTCAATATTTTTGATATCTCGAGCGACGAGCCTATCACGTATTCGCTAGCTTTGATCAGGACCGCAAGGCCGATTATCAGGAAAATTAAAATATCCAGCATGATAATAGAAAAGAGCGCGCGGTTTATATTTCTTAGCTCAGCCTAATCGGCTTTAGTTTATATTGTTCCTAAAAACTCATTCGAGCGGCGGCAGCGTCTCTTCGGGCGGCTTGAACCAGACCACCATGACTATCGACCCGAACACGAACTCGATCAGGATTAGCGCTATTATGTACTCGAATATCCTGGAGGCGCTGGGCCCCTCCTGGCTGACTACGTAAGCCGGGTTCTCTAATAGCCACACTTTCGCGCTCTTCGATAGGGAGACATTGGGCGCGTCGAGCCTAAGGATAGCTGAATACTGGCCGACAGGATCATCTGACGGCATAAGCGTTATCCCTATCACGTGGCTCTCGCTGACGTCTAGTCCGCTGTCAAGTATGTAAGAATTGGCTTTCCATCCTGCGGGTAGGGAGAGTGAGGCAGCTACGTTTGAGAGGGGACAGGTGCCCGTGTTCTTTACAACCACGCTTATCTGCTTTGTCACTCTCTGCGGCACGAAAATATCTTCTGGAACCGTAATCTCGAGCTTGTTCACACACGGCTCTGATGGCTTTTGTTCTGGCGGGCTAACTGTCATTCCTCCAGAGGGCGGCGTCCATCCGCCGCCGCCCCCTCCGCCTCCGCCGCTTGCCGGGGGCTGCGCGATGGGCAAGGCAGGCGGGCTGATTATGGTCAGCGGGCTTGAGTTCCCCCACGCGCTGTACGCTTTTCCATCATAGAGCCTGATGCCGCACTGCCACGCGTCCGCTAAGGTCAGGTTCGCTTTCGTCAGCGAGACGTTGAAATTATAGAGATTGGGATAGTTGTTGTTGTAAACCTTCGTGCTGTTCAGCTTGCCGTTCTTGAACCACTGGACTGTCGCGTTCATCCGGTCATTGTCTATGTCCGCTATCGTGTCGTAGCAAAGCAGGTCTGAAGATACTGTGTTCGAGCCGTCATAGCTCACTAGCGAGGGCTGCGGTGTGCTTGGCGGCGTATTCACCCCGGGCAGCGGCGCGCTCAGCACCGTCAGCGTGTTCGACTGGACCACGGTGCTGTTGGCTTTGCCGTCGGTCAGCACCGCTGCGCACTGCCACACGTCTCCTGCCGTCAGATTGCCTGACTTGAGGGTCATTAGGAACGTGCCTCCGCTGACTAGGCCGTTGTACTGGCTCACCAGCTGCAGATTTAGATTCTTATACCAGCTGACCGTGACGTTCAT
>CAYVZL010000017.1:0-12413 GCA_964456465.1 Microcaldota archaeon | reverse complement strand
CGGTAAAGCTCGGAAGACCCAAAGCCGGCGGAATCAGTTTCATCTCCCAGTCAGGGGCCGTTGGTTCTGTGGTGCTGGATTATCTCGCCACCGAAGGACTGGGCATCTCGAAGTTCATATCCTATGGTAATGCGATTGATGTCAATGAGATAGACCTGTTGGAGTATCTGAATGAAGACGACTCCACGAAGGTCATCTGCTTCTATCTCGAGGGGACAAAGGACGGCAGGAGGATGATGGAGGCAGCGAAAAGGATAGTGAAGAGGAAGCCCATTCTAGTATTGAAGGGAGGGAGAACGAAAGAGGGCAATCACGCTGTTTCCAGCCACACCGGCAGCCTGGCAGGAGATGACGCCATATACGAAACGGCCTTCAAGCAGAGCGGCATGATGAGGATAGAAAGCCTGATGGACATGTTCACTTTCGCAGACGCTCTGGCGACTCAGCCAACCCCGCAAGGAGAAAGGGTGCAGATAGTGACGAATGGCGGAGGCTTCGGAGTCCTGGCAACTGATGCGGTCGTAAAGGAAGGCCTGTCCCTCGCCCAGATGTCGGAGAAGAGCAGGAAGAAGATAAAGGAAGTGGTCCCGCAGTACGCGATAATAGGCAATCCGCTAGACCTGATAGGGGATGCGGACATGAAGAGGTACGAAGTCGCGTTAGAGGCCCTGGGGAGCGACCCGAATGTAGACGCTGTCCTGTGCATATTGCTTTTCCAGACGGTCTCCCTGCAGCCTGAAGTGGTGCGGGTCGTGAGAGGATTCGCGAGCAAGAACCTCAAGCCGCTGATAGTCTGTTCGGGCGGTGGAGAGTACGCGCAGAAGCTCATGAAAGAACTGAAAGAAGGCAGTGTTCCTGTCTTCGATTCGCCGGACGTGGCAGCAAAAGCCCTCAAGTGTCTCGTCGATTACAGCAGGATAAAGAAATCATGACTTTTCAACGTTTTCTTATATTTAACTTAGAATCATATTAAAAAACCCCGCTTCCCTAAATTTCATTATGGTGCAAAAAAAGCGCAAACTAACCGATGATTTCAAAAAATACAACCTGATTAGAAAGAGTCCCGCCTTTCCACATCTTCTGAAAAAAGCGAGGCTGGAAAAGACCGAAGGAACCAGAGCACTCCAGGAATACGCCGGAAAAAGAATGAGTTTCCTTCTTAACTCTCTTTATCCTGAAATGAGCGCGGAAAGAAAACAACAACTGATAAATAAAATCAGAGCGAATACAGACCTTATGCCTTACCACATATTTCGTACTGATGGACAGTACAGTCCGAATCTAGAACATATTAGAATAAGAAAAAAGCTCTTAAATGACCGGGCATACCTTACGAACGTCTTGGATCATGAAGCTATCCATCTTTTGAGTTATGAATTTAGACACCTCAATCCCCATGAAGTAGTAGAATTTATAGCACGGGGAATTTCTTCCTCAATAGTACTAAATAAACAAAATAAAGTAGCGCTCCGGAAACTCAAAGCGATTAATTTTTCCAATCCAGATATTTCCGTCCATCTAAAGAATACGCAGGTGGGCAAGAAACTTTCAAATGTTAAAACTCTTAGAGAAATAGAGACCAACCCCCGTGCAAAGTACAATCTTCCAAGTCCATTCTTAATCACGTTTATGTCACGCCTTCTGGAAAAAAAACTGGATCTTAAAGCAAGGAACCAGTTTTTGCGCGACACCATGGAGGGCAAAAATCCGGTGATCACTTTCAACAATATGATGAAACAGATGGACATCCAGGCGGTAATCGAAGGCAAACAGCTAAAGATTAAAAAAGTCAAGCCTTAGAGATATTTCTCCATGTTGAGCTTCTCACCGAAACTATGACTTTTCGAAATCCTTGACCACTTTCTTAATCACAGAATCAGTGTTTCCTGAAGCCAATTCATCTATCAGCTCATCAAGAGGCAGATGCTCTATTTTTGTCCCCACCAAAGCTTTCTTGAGCAGCTCCATGCCCATATCATCGACAGACAATCTCTTCTGCTGCCTCTCCCTGAGCCTTTCGATTTTCTTCCTGAAATCCTCTGCCTGGAGCTCGTTAGATACAGTCACGAACGCGTTGAAGCCTTTTTTGATTTCGTCCTCCCTGACATTAGACGCCTCTTTCCCCTGCTCCAGATCGCCTAAGAGCTTTATGAAGATGAGCGGTTTGTTCTTCTCGCCTTTGCTGACAATCTCGCCGATTCTCTCGCGCGCTTTCCTGACAACATCCGAGACGCCCGCTTTCTGAAAATTCAGCTCGACATAATAGAACGGCCTCTGGGTCTGGAGCTCGTAAAAGTTCATCCCCCACCCGTTCGTATCGATTATATAGAATCCTTTCTTGCTGCCGGCTTCATTTTTCTTCTGCTGCGTTATGATGGTGCTGCCCGGCAGTAGGACTTTCTTATGTCCCCCAAGCATGGTTTTGGCATGGATGTGGCCGTCGATGTAGAGGTCAAATCCGTCGGGAAGGTCCTCCACCTGCAGTGTCGATTGTTCATCTTCCGAATAGACCTGTCCAGCGATAGACTGGTGCAGCATGAGTATGTTCTTGGCCCCCGCAACAGGGCTAAGCTTGAACTTTGTAAACTCCTGCTTGGCATAACTTTCAGGGACCGCGCTTATGCCCTGGATACAGACCCGCTCCCCGTCCTTCTCGAATACGACTCCGCTGAAATGCAAGTGAATCATAAAGCCGGCCTTTTCCAGCATCTCAACCGGATTGACTGTATGCGCGCCCCTCCTCTCATGAGTGCCGTGTATCGCCAGTACAGGGATGCCGGAAAAAGTGATCGGAGATATCTCTTGCTTGTTTATCTTCTGGATGAGCTTGGCGCCGTTCTTCCCAGCAAGTAATGGTTTTTGGAATATCCCGAGAGCTTTAGCCCAGACCTCTTGGCGTGGCACTCTCGAGTCGAAGATATCACCGGGCAGAAGAATCAGGTCGACTTTCTCAGCGATAGCCTTGTCCACCGCCTCCTCGAACTGCCTGAAGGAATCGTTTTCTTTCTCCGTGCCATAGCCAAATCCTAAATGGCTGTCAGAGATTACGGCGATTTTCATGATTCATTTCACCAGCATCAGTTTTTCTTTTTCCTTTCTCAGTTTCTTGAGCACTTCCCTATGGTACGCGTTTCTAGGGTCCAGGTTTGCTTCCAAATCGCGGAGCATCGCCTTGAGCGCCCTTTCACCCTTCACCGCGCATGTGGTATTCGTGTCTCTTATCACTATCTTGCCGGTAATATCGACGCCGAAATTGTTTGGGCTGGCATCGAAGTAAACGCCTTTCCTGTTTGCTTCCTTTATTATAGAAAATATCTCCTTAAACCTGCCGTTAAGCTCTTCCGATTTTATGTTGCGCTCCTTATCAAAAACCAGCATCTCTTTCCCCCGGATGACGACTCTGCCACACTCAGTGCTCACCGGAAGGCCGCTGTCTCTCAGGAAGTTATGCCCCAGGATGGTGTCGTTTATGATCTCAGCCTTTTCTTCAGGGGAATATCTCTTATCGGGCCTGACCTCCTTATAGACTTTGGTGAATCCGACCCTAGTCAAGAGATTGGCGCCCTTACTTTTAGCGCCGAAATTCTCAAGCTTGAAGTCCCTCTTAGCCACCTTTCTTTTCCTGCAAAAATGCATGGTTATATTTAGCGGCTATTTCTTAAAAAATAGAGTGGGTCCGGCCGGATTCGAACCGGCGGTCTCCTGCACGTCAAGCAGACGTCTTAACCACTGGACTACGGACCCGCGCTATAATTCTGTCAGCCTGTTTTATAATCTTTTTGTGATTTCCGAGGCCAGCTCATCCTTCGAGGGCGGCCCAACAAAGACTATCTTTCCGTCTATGACTACAGTCGGGACATGGTCTATGCCGATTATCTTCGCCTTCTCCTTGCCCTCGCTCGTCTCGATAGACACCTCGTTCCACTCTATCCGGCCTTTAAAGTCCGGGGCTATCCTCTTCATGGCGTTGACTGCCGCTGGAGAGTGCCTGCAGAAGACCGACGTGAATATGTCAACTTTTACCACCATGTGTGCATCACCCACGCACTCTAAATGTCCTTTATCCTCTCCTTCACGAGCGCACCCCAGGAGTCCACCATACGGTCCATATTCGCCTTGAGCTCGGTCAGGGAAATGGGCTTATATATGTAGTTTATCCCCCCGCCATTCCTCTTCTCCACAACCCGGTGAGCCAGCCCCTTATGGACGAGCCTTTGGAGGACGCGCTGGGCAGTCGTCCTGTCTTTCCTGAGCCTGTTGCACAGCTCCCGCACACTCATGGGCCTCCTTGACAGCACGAAATAGGCTTTAGCCTCCGTCTCTGTGAGCTCATAAAGCGCGGCCAGTATCCCTTCTTCCGACATCTGCTCCATCCTCAGCCATGCCTGTATCTTCTCGAGGTGCATGTGTATTAGTAGAGCACAGTCGTTTATAAAATTAGCAGGTGACGTGGATTATAGCTATGGTCTTCCTGGTCGTGCATATCTCGTTATAGGCCTTGATGGCTTTCGGGCTCTCATCTATATGGAGCTCCAGCTGCTTTCTGGCAATGAGATCGTAAGCCTCTTTGCTCAATCTGGCTATCCCCTGCTGCCCCGTTCCTATCACAACCGCTTCAACTTCTGGCGTAAGCAGGTTCTCGATTTCCTCAGCGCCTATCCAGTGGTGGTCCTCAACAGTCCTCTCTCGCGCGTTCATATCAATATCCACAATGATATCAGTATCAAAAATAGTGTCTTTGAACTTAACTTTCCCAAAGGTCGTCCATCCGAACATGGCTCTCATTTTGAATAGATGCTTCTTCCGCCCACATACCTGACGAAAGAGCCTCTTGGAGTTATCGTTAGGACTAGATCCGGGTGCCTGTCCATTTCTCTGGTCGAATAGTCTGATGGCTTGGCTTTCACATCTCTCCCTGGTTCTGCGATATTTACTATCTCAGCCACTTCATTCAGACTTACGCTCACTCCACTGAGCTCCTTAGCAACGGCAAGCGCTTCCGCGACCTTCGTTGGCTTAGGCGCGAGTCTTATGTGCTCAAGAACGACCGGAGTCAGTCTCCTCTCAATCTCCTGCCTTATCTCAATCATTGTACCACGCTAAATAGAACGTAATATACGAATATAAATCCTTATGGTGTAAAACAGCTATGGCTTTGGTGCTGGACGCTCTGCTTTCTGTAAGCTCTTTCGTAACCGACCTGATAGTCGAGTTCGGATATGCTGGGATATTCCTGAGCACTGTTCTCGAGTGCTTCATACCGCCGATACCCAGCGAGATCATTCTTCCTTTCTCGGGCTTCGTCGCATCCACCGGAAGGCTCGACTTCGCCGGCGTTCTGCTCGCAGCGACCCTCGGGAGCATGGCAGGAGCCTTGGCGCTTTACTTCCTCGCCATGAAGGCAGGCAGGCCGCTCCTCGTGAGATACGGCAGATACATCCTGGTCTCAGAGGGGGACATCGCCAGGGCAGAAGGCTGGTTCAAAAAGTACGGCCCAGCGGCGGTGTTCTTCAGCAGGCTGCTCCCCATCGTCAGGTCGCTGATATCGCTGCCAGCCGGCGCGGCGAGGATGGACCTGAAGCTGTTCGTGCTGTACACCGCCGCCGGGAGCTTCATCTGGAACTTCATGCTCTGCTACGCCGGCTTCGCGCTGGGCGAGAGGTGGGGCGACGTCGGGTCCCTGTTCGACCAGCTGGAGCCGGTAATCGCGCTGGCGCTCCTGCTGGTGATCGGCTATCTCGCCTACGCGCTGCTCAAGAAAAAGTCTAGAAAATAATGTTCGCGATTATTTCAAATGCTATGAAGCCCAGGCAGATTCCCATGACTACCATTGGGGATATCTTGGGCCCCCCGCCGCTCACGTCGAAGAACCTCATGAGACCCGCGGAAGACATCGGCCCGCTTATCGGTTCTTGCGTTATTCCTTTCATATGCCTATATTAAGGCGCAATAGTATTTAAATATATAGCGAGTAGTATTAGGATGATAAAATGAATTACGAAGGGCTTATCAAAAATCTGCCACCTTTGCTCGGTTTGGTGGTCCTCGTTCTAGTCCTACTTTTCGTTCTGGTCAACTTCGGCTATCTGCGCGCCTGCGACATCCTTGGCTTCTCCGGCATCTATTACGCGATAAAAGGCAATCCAAATGCAGCCATAGTGATCGGCGACGATGGGACAGGAGACCCTACTTATCTCAGGAACGTTATAGCAAAAGAGGTCCACATGGCGCCAATGGTTCTCAAAGCAAACACCATTCTTGACTCGAGCGCCCTGAGCAGCTACCAGATAGTGATAGTCGAGCATGCCAAGACCATGTCCACTCAGACTTTATGGGCATTCCAGAAGTACGTCCAGGGCGGCGGAAAGCTAGTCTGGATAGGCGATGCCGGGACCGGCCTAGGGCCCAAGGACTATATATGCGAGAAGGTGGCGTTCACTTATAAGATTGGCTATGACACGCCTACAGGACCAAACCAGACTCAAGAGCAGTGCGTCGAGAGGACCGAGGAGCCGAATACTCTTGATAACTCGGCAGATGGGCTGTGCGGCAAGACGTTTGGAGACATCGTGGTGGAATTCGTAAAGGAGAACAAGTCAATCTATGAGAGCACATCAATGGGAGCGTATCATCTGTGCACCAGCGAAAAGGACAACTATGTCTTTTCTAACGCTGAACAAATCCTGAACTGCCTGGCTGATTTGTCTGATGAGGGAAAGGAGATAAACGCCGCCAATGCTAACGAGGTATGCAGCGGTTACAACTATTGGAAAAGAGGACCAAGCAAGACTTCACTTGGCGACCCGATAGCCTCCCTCGATTTTTCTCAACAGGTTTTAGGAATTGATTTTGTGAATCAGTACGGAGCAAGCAATTTATTTCTATCACCATCCGGAGGCACTCACTACCTCACAAAGGGCTATGAGACGGGCACCTCTTTAGATTTCTCAATTTATTTTGGAGAATCCAACGTTAGTCTTGTAGACGCGTCGCGATTTTCACCAATCCCGAGAACATCAACAGTGATGACCATGGAGATTGGCAACGATGTGTACCCTGCGATAGTTGTTTCCACGCCCTATGTCCAAATCAATAGGGGCGGGTTGATAGTCTATTATGCATTCCCGCCGGATGACCTGATTAAAGCGGGTGGAGCTGGAACTAGACTGATTAACAACCTGTTCAATTTCCTAACGTGTTGATAGTAACGTTTTTAAATAGAGAAATGGTGAAGATATAAGGGAAGAAAATGAGTGAAGAAATGCCTTACATACCTTATGGTGAAGAAGGCGAATGGAAAAAGCGCTTTGAGATGACCATTCCTATCCTTCTTTTGATACTCGTTTTCGTCATAGTCGCGGCTAAAATGGGCTGGCTGGCAGGAGTCCCATTTATAGGGGACCTGTTCAAGGGCCCGACGACGGACATCCTGATAATAGGCAACGATCAGAACCTGGTTAGAACGATTGAAACTGACGTCAGGAGAGATCTTCCAGTCAACATAGCCGTTTTCAACAAATCGGATATTCTCGCCGTTAGCGACTGTAAGAGATTCGCTAAGTACGGCATGCTCATACTGACGGAGGGGCAGGATGGGGACACGATATCGTTGGATAGATTTACACTTGAATGCCTAAGAGACTTTGTGGGCTCTGGGAAACCAGCGATAGTCATAGGCCAAGCAGGTAGTGATGTGGTTGATAGCACAGGCCAAAGCACTGGTGAGGATGGCTGGTCAATTCTAGGCTTCGTCCCAGCCGTCTGCAAATCACCTACGGCGTGTGAAAACACTTCAGTATCATATACTCGATTGAGCATGTTTGTAAAAGATATCAGCCACCCGATACTGAGCGCGTTCAGAGACCAAATCGACTTTAGAAGCAACAGCGGCCAGATAAAGTACTACCTGGTGAATCCAAGTCAGGGCAATTCAATTCTCGATATGGAAATTGTAACTGGCGCAGAGAGTTATAGAGGAACGGCTATGGTGGATAGAACCGTTGGCTACGGCCAAGGCAAGGTCATCTATTTTGCTTTTCATCCATCTTTCTACCCCCCACTGTTATATAATTCTATTAAATACTTAAGGTGATCTAATGGAACAGATGCCATATTATCTACCGCCGGAGGAAAACTGGAAGAAACACTTTGAGGGACTAATACCGATATTGATTTTAATACTGATTGCGATAGTCCTTATTGGAAAGACTACTAATTATTTCTGCGCGGTGCCCGGCTTATCCGACATATTCTGTGCAAAGGGACAGGTTAATGTTGGCCTTCTCGGAGATTTCTCAACAAACGCGAATACCGAGGTTAAAGCCACCCTACTCAAGTCTGTTCTAGATTCTGAGGGAGGCAAGTACAAGATTTACACAAGGCCGATAGTGGTCAGGGCCCTGGAGTACCCGCAGCAGAATCTCCTCAAGCCGTTCGATGTCGTAATCGTGGCTGGAGAACAGAATCTTTCATATGCTGCAAGGGACGCTCTTGGGAACTACATTGCAGCCGGCGGCAAGGTCATTCTAATAGGTGATGCTGGTACAAGAGACCCGAAGGACCCGCTGATAAAGGGGTGGAGCGCCGCTGCTTTCGGAGACTATTCGCCGGTCAGGCTTGCAGTGTCTGGCCCGATTTCGGGGAGCAACTTCCCGAGAGTTTTGGTAAAAGAGCCCCAGCTTAACTACTTCATCGACACGAACCCCATACTGAAGGACTATGCAGACACCTACCAGATAGACTTCACCGCGGTTAGCGAGAGCCCATCCTGCCAAGAGATAAATGCGATAGATGTGGTGCCCCGTGGTGAGATGATTGCAGTCCTTGAATCAAAGGACGGAAGCAACTTCGTGCCCGCAATAGTTGAGAAAAAAGCAGGCGGATTTGGAGGCGGGAATGTCATCTACTTCGATTATGACCCAGGATGCACGAGATACGCGGTCATAACCACGATAAGGTACCTGTCTGGAAAGGGCTAACTTTCTTCCAAAACCACCCTTTTTTGTTGTTTGTACATTTTCACTATCTCATCGACTGTTGTAGCATCTTCCGGTTTCTTGTCTTCGCGTATCCATCCAGTCATACGCGGGAATCTTAGGGCATAACCTGTATCTCTCTTCTTCCCGGCTGTGTGCATCGGACTCTCAGTTATCTCATCGGCCATTATGGAAACGACATATTTAGGCTCCGTCCAAACGTGCGGCTCCAAAAGCGAGTCAACTCTTGCCGGCTTGCTCTTGGTCTTGATCTTCTCCAACAGCTCTCTTAGTCTAACCATCTGCTCCTCGCTGAAGCCAGAGCCGCATTTGGTGATAGTTTTGAACATGTCCTCTTTCTCATCATAGACCGCACCCAAGAAACCGCCGAAACCGAACTTAGCCCTTATTCCCGTTCCTCTATAGTAACCGACGATAGTCACGTCAATCGTATCAGACAGCTCTCCCTTGTAGCTCCTCTTCAGCTTTATCCAGGCGAACTTTCGAGCGCCGGCCACGTAAGGAGCGGATAGGTCCTTGGCTATAATCCCCTCAAGACCGCGGGAAACGCAGTCATGGAAGAACTCGTCTAGTCTATCCGCTTTATTCGTGATTATCATCTCAGAATGCATCAGCACTTTCCCGGGCTTTACAATTTTCTCAAGGGCTTTCCTTCTCTTCTCAAACGGCTCTTCCGTATAATCCTTCCCATCAGCGTACAGAATGTCGAAAATGAACAGCTTCAGCGGATACTCTTTCGCCATCTCACCAACATCGTGCTTCCTCTTCCTCTGGATTGTCATCTGGAAGGGATAGTATTCTGCAGTCTCCTCGTTATAGCTCAGAGCCTCTCCTTCCATTATGAGTTCCTTTTGTGACAGCTCTGCGACTGCCTTGACTATCTCCGGGAACATGTGCGTTGTATTTTCCTGCCTCCTTGAAAACAATTGCACGTTTTTTCCAGATTTACTTACCTGGATTCGGAACCCATCGTATTTAGCCTCGGCAGCGCACTTTCCCAGTTTTTCTATTATCTCCTCTGCTGACGGCAACCTCTCGGCAAGCGCGGGCCTAATCGGGTTACCGGCCGTTATCTTGAACTTCTCTATGCCTTTCATACCATCCTTCCAGAGAACTTCCGCAACCAGGCCTAAATCGGAACATAGGTTATACGCCCTCTCCAGCGGCTCCCTGAGTTTCTTGTCGCCGCCCATCTTGACTGAGAACGCATCTAATATCGTCGGGTCCCCTATTCCCAGTCTCAGCATCCCGAGCGGTATCCGGGCTAGGAATTTGGCCTCCTTCGGACCAGAGTTGTTCAATAATTGTGTGAGCAGCTTTATCTTCATGTCCTGCGAGCCGGCTCCAGAAACGGTGGCTATCTTGTAAAAAACGCTGTATACCTCGGCTACCTCGAGCTTCTTGGAAAACAGGCTTCTTTGGCTCTTTTTCGATAACAGCGCTTCAGCCGTTAGTCCTAGGTCGCCAGTCTCTCTGAACTTCTTTTCCACTTCGCTGACTTTGTATCCGGAGGCTAGAGCGATGGCCTGCTCAACAAATTTCTCCCCCATCCCTATCTCTACAGGAATGAAGGGAGGTACCACTCGCCCCTGCAGTAAATAGATGACTCGTTTGATTTCACTAGCCGGAACTTTCTTGAACAGTTCAGCTAGTATGTCGGTCATAGCCAGCCTGCTATCCGTTGTCTCAAGATTCTCGAATGCCTCCGACAGTATCGCAAAATCCATAACGAATTATAAGTGGCTTTGGGTATAAATTAATTGGTGATTTGATAAGGCCAATCATCTGCGGGATAGACCCGGGCGCCACCGTCGGGCTGGCATTTCTCGATGTCGAAGGGAAGGTCATAGACATTGAAAGCGGGAAAAACATATCAGTGAACGACATAGTCTGGGAGATAGAGCAGAGGGGCGACCTTCTTACTCTCGCGTCAGACAGATATCCGTTGCCTCGCACGATTAAGAAGGTATCAGCCGCTTTCCAATGCAAGGTCTACTATCCCGAAGAGCCTTTGAGCAAGCGGGAGAAAGAGCAGCTCACCAAAGGCTATCGCAATCTGAACAACCACGAGAGGGATGCGTTGGCCGCGGCTCTCAAGGCGTATAACTTTTTATCGCATAAGCTGAGACAGATTAAGAAGCAGGAAGGCAGGAATTTTGAGAAGAACGTCAAGGACAGACTGAAGATAAGAAAGGGAAAAAGGATATAAAACGGGCCGTCTATAATATCACTGTAAGTTACTAGCGCACAGCGACGGAGGGACTATAATGGCAGCAGAAGACAACGTGGTCTATGTAGGCAAGAAAGGCATAATGAGCTATGTCCTCGCAGCTATAACACAGTTCAATCAGGGATCAGCCACCGTGTCTATAAAGGCGAGAGGAAAATCGATATCGAGAGCAGTGGACGTCGCAGAGATACTCAGGAACAAGTTCATGGCCGAGGTAAAAGTAAAGAACATAGCGATACAGACAGAAGAGATGCCCAACGAGGACGGGACAAAGTCAAAAGTCTCCGCGATAGACATAACTCTCTCAAAATAGCTGATTTGAAAGGCATAAATACTTGTTTTGTCTAAAAGTGAGTATATGAGGACGCACTATTCGAAAGAGCTTACGAGAGACGCGATAGGAGAGAAAGTCACTGTCGAGGGATGGGTCGCTGAAATCAGGTCTTTCGGCGGAATCAAATTCTTAGTGATTAGGGACAGGGAAGGGAACACCCAGGTGACTATCAAGAAAGACTCTAAGCTCTCAAAAATGGTTGAAGAGATATCAAAAGAGTATGTTGTTTCAGTCACCGGCACCGTCCAAGAGATGAGGGGCGATTCCAAGCGGGTGGAGATAATACCGGACAGGATAGAGGTTCTGAATACCGCTGAATCACCGTTGCCATTGGATATTTCTGGGAAGATTGAGTCGGATTTGGATGCGAGACTCAACGAGAGGTTCGCTGATTTGAGAAGGCATGATGTTAGATCTATCTTCATTGTCAAGACTGAGGTGCTGAGCGGGATTAGGGAGTATCTAGACAACGAGGGTTTTGTGGAAGTGCACACGCCTAAGATAGTGTCGGCAGGAGCGGAGGGCGGAGCTTCATTATTTGCTTTAGACTATTTCGGGACAAAAGCCTATCTCGCCCAGAGCCCGCAGCTGTTCAAGCAGGCGTTGATGGCCACCGGACTAGATCGAGTTTATGAGATATCTCCCGCCTTTCGTGCAGAGAAATCAGACACAGTCAGGCATATGTCCGAGTTCCTCTCGTTCGACGCAGAAATGGCCTTTATCGAGTCGCAGGAGGACGTCTTGGTGGCACTGGAAGAAACCGTTGCCTATTCTTTAGAGCACGTCAAGAAGCACGCGAAAGCCGAGTTAGATTATCTCAAGGCCGAAGTCAAGGTACCAGAGCTGCCAATCC
>CAYVZL010000016.1:0-12648 GCA_964456465.1 Microcaldota archaeon | reverse complement strand
CTGCTTGACGTGGACTATACCGGAGCAAAAGGCTGCTTGATACACATAACAGGCGGTCCGGACCTGACGTTGGGCGATGCGAACGAGATCGGAGAGAGGCTGACAGAGGCTATCGACCCGCAGGCGACAGTCGTCTGGGGCGCGAGGATAATACCTGAGTACGAAGGGAGAGTCGAAGTAATTGTAATTATGACTGGCGTGAAATCCTCTCACATAAAGGGAGTCGCATCCGAGGCGTTCAGGCACTCAGAGAAAAGCATGACCGACGACCTTGGGATCCGCTACCTGTGATCAGAACTTGTCTATAAAGTATGGAAGAGCGTTTATCATAAGCAAGATAAGGATGAAAACAGTAAGGACCTTGACAACGCGTCTTCCCGTTTTCTTATTTTTTATCCCGAGCCTCTTAGCATAAAAATCAATCAAATCCTCGAATATCCTGGCTCCGTCGAAGATAGCGAACGGCAGATAGTTAATCACGCCGATTAGGAAGTTCAGGATGAATATCCAGAATATGCTTTCTATCAAATATTTCTCAAAGAGTACGAACGGAGGATATTCTATATTTTTCATGTAGGACAATCCCAAATAACCGGAAGCGTTTCTTTGGACAGTTATGGTCCCGTTGTCGGTCACAAAGGGTTGATTTGCAAAAGGCGTTTTCTCCGCATATATCAGGTCTATGTTATAAAACTTCATCCCCGGAGATATACCTGCGTTTTGCGCCGGCGAATTGTTTTGGACAAAGGTTATGGTAAGATACTTGGTATACTCTTCGGTCAAAGGTATGTAAGAAGGCACTATGCTTGTGGGGTCTTGAACGAACTGAGGCTGGGCCAGCTGCAGCAATGCGAGGAATAGAACCAGGAAGATTATCCCGAAGACGAAGTTGGACATCGAGCCGACGGAAAACACCCTCATCCTCTTTATGGTCTGAACCCGTTTGAGCTGCTTCTCGTCAGGCTCGGTGAACGCTCCGATGGGAAATATGCCCGCAGTCAGCAGCCCCATGGATTTGACCTTTATCTGCTCCATCCTCGCCACAACCCCGTGCGCCACCTCGTGGACAACTATGAGCACTATCAGGCCGAAAATCGCATGCAACGGTATACTTATTGGCGAGCCGGGTATCTCCACACCAGGCACGAGAAGCCCTAGGCCGGGTATTGGAGCACCCCCGGTCAGATAGTCCTGTATTATTATCCAGCTGTTGAGAAGGAGGGCGTGCAGGATGAAGAAGCCGGTTCCACCAATGGAGAGGGTCACCAAAAGCTCAGCAGGCACGGCGTCGCTGGTGAATATCGCGGGCACTGCGACCACCGATGCTCCCACTAAAAATACAATATAGGCAAGCACAATTTTAAGCAGGTCCTTTAACCTCCTTTTTGTCCGCAAGAAAAGATAGCCTGCCCCCACTACTCCGAAGGCGAATATGAACCCTATTTCTGACAACGCCGTGAGGAACCTCTTGTACTTTGACAGCCTATCTAGCAACTTGAGCCCTTTCTTGGTCCGCCAGAGGCACAGAGGTCCATATATCTCAATCCCCAACTTCTTCTTGAAAAAGTACGCCGGTAGAGTTGCCAATACCAGTACTATTAGGATGTCTATAAAAGCCATGCGTTCACTTCTTTGTTATCGCTACGTCCTCTAAGCTTAAAGATGTTTCCACTTTCTTCTTCTCTAGTTTCTCTTTCTTGACTGGCTGGAAGAGCCTTATCCTGAACAGCTTTTCGAGCTTTTTAGAAAGTTTCTCGGTAGGAGTTAGCTCCCCTTTCTCCACCTTCTTTATCACGTTGAAGTTCTCGTTTATCCTCTTCGCGAGCTCCTCTTGGGTCAGGCTTGATTTGGCTCTGGCTGCCCTTATCAGCTCGGCGTAATTGTCCACCAGGTCTATCTCTGGTTCTTCCTCGGTTATCTTGGTGATTTCCAGCGGCGTTTCTTCTACCTTGGAGATGAAGGTCCCGCAGCCAGCGCAATCCCTGCAGACCGTTAGCCTGGTCCCCTCGACTGAAATTAGATACAAGTCGCCGGAGTTTCTGCCGCAGATTTCGCAGTCCATGAAGGCACCTATTCTACCGGTATCTCTCCTTCTGCTTGCTTGTCCTCTTTCTCCTTGGCCAAGTTTACTTCAAGGACGCCATTCTTATAATTCGCCTTGGCAAGCTTCGGCTTCACTCTGGCCGGAAGCTTCACCTTCTTGCTGAATTTGTGGGGGACTAAGATTTCAAGAACATTGTTTTCTCCAGCGACCTTCAGGCTTATTGACTTTTTGTCGACGCCAGGCAGCTCGGCTATCACGGTTATCTCTTTCGGCTTGTTGATCACGTCTACTAACGGCTCTCTCTCGTCCTTGACAACCGGCCTTTCTCCCCTTGGCGCGACGTTGCCGAACTGTTCAACGTCCACCTTCCCATTAGGCCCCATCCTTATCGAGAAACCGCTCACTATCGGCTTGTTGCTCTGCTGCTGGAACCTCTTGATTACCTCCGGATCCATGAAAGACTTCATCATGTTCTGAAGCCTTTCTATCTCCTGTGCAAAGTCCTTGTCGAAATCATCCCCTAAGCCGCTGAACGGGTCAAAACCGCCAAAATCCTTGTCATCTTTCTTCTTCTTTTTCTCAAACCAGAAAGGCATAACAACCACCTATCTTTTTATCCTTTGTCCTTTAAATCATTTTCTAAACCTTAGGGCTGTGACCAAAACCAATAACAGGATTATAGCGCCCGTAACGATTTCTTTGGTATAGTCTTTAGGCCCCAGCTGCCTCTCGAAACCGCCAACATATCCCTCGAAATCAGCTTTGGTTATGTTAATCCCACACACGCTTACGTTGAAATCGTTATTTATGTTCTCTCCAACCAGCTTCTCGAACCTGGCATGGCAGCTGGATCCATCCTCCTTGCTGACTTGGTGCCAGAAAACGCGGGAATCCAGGTAATAATGCGAGGCCACCCCGATGTCATAGACCCTCTCGCAGCCGGAATCCTGTTGCGATTTTGCGAGCCACTCGTCACTCTTTTCGAGAGCAGGGCAATCGAACCTATCTGGACAAATCCAATCGCCATTAGGGCACTCCTGTAATGGGTCGTAACAGTGGTGGTTGATGAAGTCCTTGAAGTCCCCGTCAGGCGCTATGCTGCCGTTTAGCATGTCCGGCAGGCAGTCACCGCAGCCGACATAGCTGCATATCTCCCTGGCCGCGTACTGGTGTGTGGTCCAGTCCCAGCTAAGGCCGGGTGTCATCATCACCAATAATGGCAAAATCCTAATAAGGTTCAACTTTTTCACCGTACAACTCAAAGGTCTTCTCCTTGTTCAGAACCAACACTTCCTTGCTCTCGACCTCTTTCCTGAAAGTGTCTGTATTTGGCAGCACTATTATGTAGAAGTTCCTTGACCTGTCTTTAGAATCTGGGCTGCTCCACGTGCCTTTCCCGTCAAAGAATATGAATTCACACCTTATCGGCTGGTTCTCTGTCTTTTCTCCCCTGATGAAATACAAATATTCCTCGTCGTCTGATTCGATGCAGTATTGGGAATCGGTCTTTAGGTAGACTATGTACTTCAAAATCTCTTTCCCGATCATATCCCCAAACTCGTCAAGACCTACAAGAGCCAGTGCCTGTGGCGGGCTGCATTTTCCCAAGTTTAGTAAACAGATAAGCCTCTCGCCGATTGCATCGTAGAAGTTCAGTTGGCAGCCGGCGCTCATCAAGAACTGGCGGAAGGACATCGTCTCTTTCTTCTCTCCGAACATCTGCTTCCTGACCGCATTGAGCCTCCTGAAGAACTGGAAAGATAGGTCGAGCATCACCAGTTTCTCGCCAGTGGTTATCTCATTGACCCTAATCAGCGTTTTGATGATGTCTGTTAAATCCTCCCTCTGGAGCAGCACTTTGTTGAAGATGCTCTTTGTCTTCAGCGTCATTAGGCCTTCAACAGAGAATGTTATGATCGGAGCGCCCTCTGCTATGGCATCGTAATCGTCCTTGAACTTGGCCTTGGCATATTCGACGGCATCGCTCTCCGATAGTATGGGGGAGTTAGGGTCAACGAGGGCGCGGACTGTTACGTTTAGGCCGCTCTTCTTGGCTTTACCCGCGAGATATAGGCTGACTATGAGCGAGTCGGCGCAGTCTACCAGTATCCTGTCCCCGTTCTGCACATTCAGTTTCCTATAGTACTCTTCCAGCTTCATATCCATCTCAGCCATCTGTGCCTCTTTTCCATCTCGGCGATTATCCTGTCAACGTCAGTAGTCTTCTGTTGATATTCCAGCACGAGCTTCTTGAAGGTGTTCTCGTCTATGTGCCTCTTGAAGAATTCCAGATGAGTTCTCTTATCCATGGTCTCCAGATAAATCTTTTCCTTCTTGAGCGTTTTATAGTCTTTGGATAGGTCTTTTCCCCACTTGTACACGAAATAGCTCGCACCGAAAGCCCCAGCCATAACTAAGAATGCCACGAAAAAAACGGTATAGTCTTTCTTTTCCACGTAGTTTATCACTAGCAGTCCATCAAGCGCATTGCCGTTCAAATCCCTGCCGGAGAAAGATATGTTCTTTGCGCCGTAGCTCTCGCCAGAAAGATTCAGGAATCCGCGGTATTTGTCTTCTACTCTGCCAAGTACAAACGTCTTATTCCCCAAACCCATCTCAAAATCTCCAAACAGCACTGGATCGCCGTTCGGATACTTTATCTTCGCCTCGACCTGCCTGCTATCCATCACATCCGCGTTCTGTTTCGGGTTTAAGAACTCTATGTCCAGTATCCTGCTTATCTCGACCTGGAACGTCAGAGTATCTGTCTCGTTCTCCCCACGCGTGGCCATTATGCTGATGAGGAAGGAGCCAGTCGCGTTTAAGCTGACTTTGTAGCTGACTTCGTAAAGACCGTTCCCTAGATTTGTAGACGTATAGTTCATGGTCTTGGGATTAAGCATCACGGTTGCATTGCTGACCAATCTGCCTCTCTCATCCTTGATTCTTACATTAAATAGCGCAGTCTGGCCAGGAGACAGCACCATGCTAGTCGCGTTAGGGGAGATTGGTTCTAACTTTATGTATTTTTCCGGATTGGACGGTATAAAACAGCTGTTGTTAACGAGGCTGCACTGAGTGCCGCTAAGGCAACCACAAAGAGAGCAGTAGTCGATGAGAACGCCATTATTGCAGTATTTAGGCCTGACTATGGAGCACTGACCATAGACTGTACCATCTGAACAGCTCAGCGTTTTTGGAACATAACAACTCTGGTTCGTCGTATTACACGCTTGGCTAGTTGGACAACCGCACTCACTGCATTTGTTTATCAGGATGCCGTCGCTGCAGTACATGGGCTTCGTTGCTGAGCAGTAACCATACGGGGTGCCGTCCAGGCAGGTCTGGGTCCCAGATAGGAGGAAACACGCCTGGGTGCTGAAATTGCATAAGAAACCCGAAGGGCAGAAACAGGTATCAGCGCATTTTTTAAGAAAGGCGCAGCCGGTTAGATAGCATCTGCATATGAACGACTGGGTGCCGTTGCTGGCGCACTGGCCATTGCTTACAGCATAACCGAAATCATTGCAAGAAGAGTTGCCAACAACCGTAAAATTTTTCGATGCCGTCGTATTTTTATTACCTGCGTTATCCTCCGCCGTGGCGTTGTAATTATAGACAACACTCGTCCCGTTTGAAACCACCACGTAGGGACCGACTGCGCAGGTAAAATTAGTCGAAGAGTTGGTACACTTTAGCTCATTATTAACAAATACGTCAGTTCCTTTTAAACCACTGCCTGAATCATTCGCAACAACATGAAGATAGACGGTTTCATTATTGCTGTAGTTTCGTTTACTTGCGGTTATTGAAACATTTGGGGGGATTGTATCTTGCGATGTAGCAATTACGCCGACCACCCAGAAAGATTTACTCCCGTCTCCAGGCGGGTCTCTGCTAACTAGTCCGACCCTATCAGTTACATTCGCAAAGTAAGTGTAATACCCCGCACTTAAAGCCTCTAGATAAGTAATGTTGCCCGTTGACGACATTTTTAGAATACCGTTGATGTATAAAGAAAGATTAGCGACCCCACTTCTAGAATCGCTTGCGTTAGCAGAGATATAAACCAAATCGCCTTCATTGTATTGACTCTGATTGCTAGCCACACTTACGTTAGGGGGGGAAATATCTACAGTAGTATTTGTAGCCTCTGACCAGTAAGTCTTTATTTGTCGGTTATAACTCTCATTAAAGACTGCTCTTACCTCATAATAAAAAACAGCCTCACTCCTACCTTTTATCTCTAATGTTTTGTTGCTTTGAGGAGAAACATAATGGGTCATAAATGTGTGAATGTACCCATCGTAACTTATATTCTCTCTTATCTCATACCAATAAAAACACGGCCATAGATCACAGCTTCCATTAGTAAAATCATCCCGCATATAGCTCTCCCCCACCCAGGTCCAAGTTAAATTGTAATTGCCTTGCGAATACATAGGGAGCTTATTCAAGACGGGTGTATCACTCTCTGTAATTATGGGAGCAAAAGCGGTGCCTATTATAATCAATCCAAGAACCAGTACCTTTAGTTTCATTGGATACCCTCTTCCTGTTTTTCCGTGCTCTCCGGTTCTTCAGAAATGGGCTCTTTCTCTTCTATGCGCCTCTCCGCCCTGGTATTTTTGGTCGCTATCCCGTGTTTTTTCTCTATATCCTCTATCTGCTGGTCTAGTATCCGGATTTTCTCAGTATAATCCGCCAAGACGTTCCTCAGCGTGTCCTCGGTCAGTCTCCTCTTGTAATAGTCTAGCTGGACCTGCTTGCTCAGCTTTTCCATCCTGCCCCTCTCCTCGAGCAGCTCCGAGTACTTCCTGACCATCATTTTCTCTTTGAAGTAGAGATACAGGACGACAGCGATTATAGCGGCTGCAACCACTAAAAGTACTTCTGCCCCTATCATCAAAATACCTCAAGGAAACCCACGTTTTTAAACATGGGAGGAATTGAGCTTAAATACTTATCCTTTCTTAAATTGCTTGCTGAGATTATGCAACGAGCAATACTACTCCAAACAAACGCCACGAAGTCAAAACAAAAGACTTTAAACAAAGCCAGTCTTGAAGCTGTTGAACTCGCCAATTTCCTGCTCCAACATCGCAAGTCAAAACGACTAATGGACTTACATAAGACAATGTATTCAACTTGCAAAAAAACAACCTCCTTTAACAGCCAAGTAATCTGCGACATCGAAAGAACAGTTGTCGAATCTAAAGGCACTACTGTAAAATCTATTACGGTCAAATTCAACATTCCCCGCAACTGCAAGACCTTCAACACTAAAAGCCATTTCTTCGTCGAACTCGGAATCTATCCACGAAACAGAATCGCCATTCCCATTAAAGCGAACAAAAATTATCAAAGGTTCCAAGACCTGATTAAAAAAGGATGGACTTGCAAGACCTTTGGACTGACCTCGACCTTGCAAATTGTCGCATACTTGTCCAAAGAAAAAGAAATCCAGCAAAGAAAGAATATTCTCGGAATTGATATTAATGCTAAGCATTTCGCAATCAGTGTCGTTTCCCCTGAAGGAAAGGTTCTGTATCAAACTTATCTTGGAAAGAATATCTGGATTAAGCGAAAGAAGATTATGGAAAGGCGGGCAAAACTCCAATCCATTAATAGTATAAAGAAACTCAAAAGGATTAGAAGATACGAGAGAAACTTTGTCAGGACTAATCTCGGACAAGTCGTTAGAGAAATAATCAAAATTGCCAATAGATTCGATACCGATATTTCCATTGAGAAGCTGGAGAAATTCAAATCCAAGGGGAGAAGATTCAATAGAACTGTTATGCGTATTCCTTTTTATAAGTTCAAACAAATCCTTGAGCAAAGGTGCTTTGATAATGATATTCGTTTGAACGTCGTGAGTAGTTGGCACACGAGCAAATGGTGTTCCCACTGCGGTGCTGTTGGGAATGGACATAATTCCGCCAATTATTCGCTGTTCAAATGCAAGTGCGGACAGACAGTCAATTCCGACAGAAAAGCGAGCTTGGCTGTCGCTGTCAAATCCCTGTTGGTGCGGAATAGGCATAATCTCAGCAATTCTGCTTTTTTCCAGTTTACCAATGGGCGAGTCTCTGTAAACGGACTCCTGCGTTCCGATGACGTTGGTTTGAACCAAATTGCTGTGCAACATTCAAATCAATCTATGGAAAGCCAACAACTTTAGTCGTTGGTAGTTTACAAAACCCAAAACATATATGCAGCGAGGATTTATTAATATATGCTGCGTAAAACATAAAAGTGGTTTGATGGAAGAAAGATACGACAAGCTGATGGCCGTATGCCTTAAGAGAGGTATTTTCTACCCGTCCAGCGAGATACACAACGGTCCTGCCGGCTTCTTCGACTATGGCAGCATAGGCACCAGAGTCAAGAGGAACTGGGAGAATTGCTGGCGTTACTTTTTCCTGAAAGAGCTTGACGAGCCGTTCTTCGAGATAGACGCCTCGACTATAATGCCGGAAGGGGTGTTCAAAGCATCGGGCCACTTGACTGACTTTGTAGACCCGGTAATCAAATGCGAGAAATGCGGTTTCTCCGAAAAGGCGAACCAGATCATAGAGGAGGAGCTGAAGGAGAATTACGAGGGCATGACTCCGAAAGAGCTGGATGGAATCATAGCCAAGCACAACATACGCTGTCCCAAGTGCGGAGGCAGGTTCAAGGAAGTTGGAGTACTTGGCATGATGTTCGGCTTCACTATCGGAGAAGACTATAAGGGCTATCTGCGGCCGGAAACTGCACAGGGTTCATATGTTTCATTCAAGAGAGAATATTCAGTTAACAGAGAGAAATTGCCGTTTGGACTGGCGATTATAGGAAGAGCATATCGTAACGAGATATCGCCGAGACAAAGCCTGTTCCGGATGAGAGAATTCACCCAGGCCGAGCTCCAGGTATTCTTCGACCATGCCAAGATAGACCAGCACCCGAGATTTAACGAGGTTGCCAAGAGCGAGGTCACTGTTGTTCTGGCCAAAGAGAGGAAGAAAGGGGAGCAGAAATTGTCTATCGCCGAGCTCCACAAGAGAGGCTATCCTAAGATGTACCTCTACTACATGGCGAGGATAAGGGAGTTCTACGACTCGTTAGGGCTGGCAATCAGGTTTTTCGAGAAGAACGACGAGGAGAGGGCGTTCTACAACAAGTACCAGTTCGACGGAGAGGTCCATTTCCCGAGTTTCAAGAAGCACGTAGAGGTGCTGGGCCTCCATTACAGGACGGACCGCGACCTGGCCGGCCACCAGAAAATATCTAATCAGGATTTGACCGTGACCAAAGACGGGAAGAAGATTCTGGCACATGTGGTTGAATTGTCCTTTGGCGTGGACAGGAACGTTTTCGCCTTGCTTGATAATGGTTTCAAGAGCGATCCGAAAAGAGCCTATATCCATCTGCCGAAGAAGATAGCGCCTTACATCGCCGGAGTCTATCCGCTGGTCAACAAGGACGGGATAGACGACAAGGCCCGCGCTATATTCGACCTGCTCAAGAGGAGATTCGAGGTTTTCTATGACGATGGGGGCAGTATCGGCAGGAGATATGCTAGGGCGGATGAGATTGGTATCTACTACGGCATGACTGTAGACTACGACTCCTTGAAGGATGAGGACGTGACTATCCGCGACATAGAGACGACAAAACAGGTCAGAAAGAAGATAGAGGATTTGCCTGATTTCCTAAATGTGTAGCTCTATTATGTCCTTGTCTTTCAGAACATGGTCTTTTTCCACCCGCTGGCCCGGGAACCTGGACGAGCCCCACACCCTGGCGAACTTCAGCTTGTTCGCGAAGTCCTTGTGCACCTCTTTCGCCGCGTCTAATACTGTTGATTTGCGCTTCAGTATGATAGGCCGTTCCATCACAGGCTTCTCCCCCGGCTCCTTGGTATAGACCCTAATCAAGTCAAAGAACTCGAAGAGCTGTTTCGGGGCTATCTTGTCTCCCTTCGAGGTATAAAATATCAGCTTCTGTATCCCGAATCTAGTCATCTCGCCTACCAGCGTCTTTCTCTGATGCTCATCGTCGGCCATCAATATTATGCCATCCGCATTATGAAGTAGCGTAAGCATGTCCCGCTGTTTCTCAGAAGCGCCTTCAGCAAGGGCGGGTATCTCTACCAGCTGTATCTGGCCGCCCTCGAACTCCATTATGCCGACTTCCGGCTCCTTTGTAGTGAAGGGATAGTCGGAGATTTTAGGTCGTGCGTTAGTCAGTTTTGCGAGCAGCGTAGATTTGCCGGTGTTAGGGAATCCTATTATAGCGACCTGGAAGCCCTCTTTCCTGACTATCGGAGCATGGCTGGCTCTCCTTTTTTTCGCCTCAGACTGCTTTTTCCTGAGCTTCTTCATCCTCTCTCGTATCTGGGCCTTAAGGCTCTCGGTACCTTTGTGTTTTGGCAGGGTGGACAGCATCTCCTGCAATGCCTCTATCTTCTCCTCATTAGTCTTGGCCTTCTGGTATTTCAGCTCTGCGTTCAGATACTCTCTCGTGACGTTGGTCGGCATGATACCACTTATGGCGTTTTTACTTTTTAAGACAACCCTTGGGTAAAGTTTTAAATACAACCTTCGTTTATATTAAACTCTGCGAAAAAACGACCTTTTTTCCAGAATGCGTCACCGTTGTATTGGGGAGGGCTTGGCCCTCCCGTCTATTTTTTTAGGCCCTCCGGCTCAGCATTATTCAGAATTATCTATCCGAAAATCAGGTGGAAGATTCTCATCCAGATGCTATCTCCATGCTCCAAATAGGGCTTGTCGCACAGCCACGCGGCAAGAGCCTTCAGCCTTATGCTGGCCTTACAATTAGGTGCGTAGAGGACAACGGGCGTCTTATAAGCTATGCTAGCAGGGACGTGCTCGTCATAAGGTATCTCAGCTATCACCGGATAGTCAGTCACCCGTTCGATATGATGCTTGTTGAGCTCGTACTTGTTGCCGGTAATCTTGTTCAGTACTATGCCCAATATGTGTTTGTTCCTCTGCTCAAGTACGCTTATCGTCTTTATCGCATCAGTAACAGCAGGTAGCTCGGGATTTGTAACGATTATAAAGCTGTCGCAAGCATCCATGACAACAAGAGCCTCTTTGCTCAATCCTGGCGCTGAGTCAACAATCACATAATCGTAGTTCTTCTCCAGATATCTTATGGTCTCGCCCAAAGCAGACGCGTCTATACTCGCGTCTACGGCCAGTGAAGATGGTATTACATTCAGGCCAGAAGAGTGCACATAGATTACCTGGTCTATCTGCAGCTTGTTCTGAAGTACATCATGCAGAGATACTGGCTCCCGTATGAATCCAAGATGCAGGCCAAGATTGGAGGTTAGGACGTTGGCATCAAGCACTAGTGTATTGACATTGAAGAATTTTGTGAGAGAGACTCCTAGATTTGCAGTTACAGTAGTCTTGCCAACGCCGCCTTTTCCAGACACCACTCCAATGCTGTTCTTGCGCACACTATCTTCTCCTGAACACGATTCCCTTTATTTCTGATAATGTATCAGACACGTCTTCTTTATATTCATATCTCCTTCTCGTTCTTATGACCCTTATGACCATTATTATCAAAACGGAGAGCGCCAGTAAGACCAGATAGCCATTATCATACAGCAGTCTGAGCCCGATGAAGAACCCGCCCAATGCGGTTATCTCCTGTACCCTGAACACAAGCTCTTTGGTTATTGTCGTGTTCTCATAAGTTATGTATAAGCCGGCGTAGTAGTTGCCCGGCTGCGTATCCTCCGGGGCATAAATGTTCATGAATACATTCGTCTGGCTGTATGGCGGAATCAGCAGGTTTATGACGGGCGGCGTCGTGTTCCATCCCCTCGGGAACCATGGGGTTATGGTGACGTTCACGTTCTGTGTATAGATGTTGCCTATGTCAAAAGTCAGGTAGCTATCGTGCCCGCCAGGTACCAAGATGTTCTGAAAGACGTTCGAAATCTGTATCTTGTCAACGGCTTTTTCGTACATTATATTGACCTGCTCGATAGGCCAATAGACGTAGGGCTCGTACTGGTCGATGACGTTATTGACCGTGTAGTCTATGCTCCTTTTCTCTTCCGGCCTCATGTCATTTAAGGTGAACATGATGATAGGGTCTGCCTGGACTATTGAGCTAGGAGCAGTTGTGAAATCCACCTGATCGACATTATCCGCAATCATCTTCGGAATCTTCTCGTATATGTCTATCCGTTTGTGCGGTCTGGCGTCGTTCCAGACGAGTATCTTGACAGTGCTCTTGTTGTTGACAAAATCCAGATCGACCCTCCTGTACATCTGTGGTGCCATATAGTTTTCTGGGTAGCTCTTGACCCTGACGATGAAATAGCTGTAACCATAGAGTCCTCTGTTTTGTATCTCCGCCTTAACGAGATAATCGCCGGAATCCGCATTCTCCGGGACATTAAGCGTGAAGGAGATTGTCTTAAGCGCGTATGGCTCTATCGATATGCCGCTGGTTAATAAAGTCATCCAGTTGGTGGGTATGCCGGTGAAATTTACAGTTATGTTCTGTATTTTGTTCTCAGGGTTCTTCATCGTCAAATCCACTATAATCAAGCTGCCTGGAGCCACTTC
>CAYVZL010000015.1:0-12791 GCA_964456465.1 Microcaldota archaeon | reverse complement strand
CCGCTACTGGTGCCCTCGACGTTAATCCAGATACCGTCCCTCCTCTGCAGCTGGAGGATATAGTCTCCGGCCTCGTCAACAGCTAGTTTCAGGTTCACGTAATCAGCGTATGGGTACAGCTTTTTCCAGATGTCGGTTAAGGCCAGGTTTGTCTCGGCGGTGAATTCCTCCCTGAGCATGCCCTGTACTTTCTCCAGGCCGTGCTGCAATATCTCGAAAGAGTCTATCTTCCTGCTCAAAAACTCCATCTCTCTCTTGCCTTTCTCAACTTCATCCCTTATCTTCTTCAGGTTCCCCAGTCTTTTTCTCTTCTCAGCAATCAGGTCGGACAGGTTCCTGCACTCCTGCGCCTGGACAGCCACCTCCTTGTCCAGCTCCTTGAATTTGTCATAGGCCCTCTTCTCGTCCTCTTCCTTAAAGCCCAGTTTCTCCAGCTCTCTCTTCAGCTTGTCCGTCTCAAAGCGCGCCTTCTCCAGCTCCTTTTTGTACATGAAATAGTTCAATAGCTCTTCCAGCTCCTTAACCTCTTTCTCCAGGGCCTCTTCGCTCTTCTCTACCCTGATCGACTCCAGCTGCTTGAGTATTATCTCCAGGTTCTGCTTCGTTGGCGAGATTTCTTTCACTTTCTTCTCCCGCTCCTTGTTGGTCCATTCCACCTTTTCGAGATTGCTCTTTGCCTCGCGCAGCTCCTCCAGCTCCCTCTCCAGCCTCTTCCTCAGCCCGCCGAATTTCGCAATCTCTCCTTCCAGCTCCTGGCCCCGTCCATCCAGCTTCTGTTTCTCAATCTTCCTCTTTTCCAGAATCTCCCTGACTTTCTCCTCATCCAGCTCGGAATCGCAGGTAGGGCACTTCTCCGTTCCAGTCTTCAGGTTCCTAATGCTCTCCTCTATCTCCGCGAGCCTAAGATTAACGGAATTATAGTTGGTCACAGTCTTCTCTAGAGTCTCCCTGACCTTCTCCAGACCTTCGGCGCATTCCTTGAACTTGGCCGGAGCGTTCTTGTCATGCTTCAGCTCCTTCAGCACCGAGTCGAATCCAGCTATGCTCTTCTCATGGCTTTCTAACAGAGCACTAAGCGTGTCTCTTTCCCCCTCCCGTTTTGCCCTTAAGTCAAGCGCGCCTTTCAGCTCTTTCCTTTCTTCCATCTTCCTTTTTATCCCGTTCTTGAGCTCCTCCTCAGATAGCCTAACCTCGCCATAGCTCTTGAGTTTCTCCTCGAACGTTTCCACCCTGCCCTTGCCTTCCTTTATCCTTCCATCCAGCTCGGCAAAAGCGCTCCTCTTCTTGAGTATCTCGTTATAGTTGGCCTCAGCCATCTCCTTATCCTTCTTCTTCACGAGCAAGCTAGCCGCGTTCCTCTCGAGGGCCCTGGCCTCGTTATCCAGAGTCTTCTCCAGCCCGGGTATCTCGCCGGTGTCCTGCTGATTGACTATCGAGGCGCTCTTGTCATTTATCCTGTCAGCCAGCCGGGAATTAACCGTGGTCAGGTTCTTCCTCGCCGATTCGAATTTGTCTATCTTCAGGAGCTCGTCTATCTTCTCCCGTCTTTTGGCTTTCGGTATCTCCAAGAAATAGTCTATGTTGTTCTGCTCGGCGTATACAGCGCGAGAGAACAGGTCGTAATTTATCCTGAGTATGTCGGCTATCCTCTCGTTGACCCGCTGGTTTGCTGTCTCTATCAGCCTGTCGTCCAGCCTGATTTCCGCGCTTGTCTGGCCTTTCCCTCTAGTGATTTCCCGCTTGACCGTATACTCTTTCCCGTCGACCTTGAACGACAGGACTATCTTCGCGCTGGCTTTCCTCTCGGGCTTGTTCATTATCATGTCGTCCAGCTTGAGCTTTTTCTGGTTGTGGCTTGGGAATGTTCCGAACAGCGCGAAAGAGATAGCATCCATGGCCGAACTCTTGCCGCTGCCCATTGGCCCCACTAGCACGTTGGTCCCTTTACCGAACTCGAACTCCGTCCTCTCGTGCGTTCTCCAGTTCTCAAGAGCCAGCCGGGTAATCATGTTATTATTATAGTTCCTGCCCAATAAAAAATGTATGCTGACAATACGGGAGATAAGGGAAAAGGACCTCGATAGCCTGTTGGAGATAATCAACCAGCCAAGCGTCATCCGCTACATGCCGCTGGAGAAGCCGGTGAAGAGGGAGAAGATAGAGAAGTGGTACCAGTCATTCATAGTCTTCAGGTGGCCGGCTATCTTTGTGCTGGAGCTGGACAGGGTCATAGGGACATGCACCCTTTCCGAGAACGGCAAAGTGACTATCTGGGTTGACGAGAGAGAGCAGCACAAAGGCCATGGGACAAAGGCTATCGAGTGGCTGAAGGACTATGCCAAGAAGAAAGGCATGTCGCAGCTCTGGCTCGAATGCTTCAAGGACAACAGGGATGCGCTTGACTTTTATCACAAAATGGGCTTTAAGGATACGGCTGAGAAACAGGAGAACATTATCATGGAGATGCTGATATGAAGTTCCTGGCAGATGCGATGTTAGGGCGGCTTGGTCGCTGGCTCAGGCTTCTAGGATATGACACGGCGATAGCGACAGACATGCTATCCGATGACGAGGTCCTGGAAAAGGCGAGGAAAGAGAAGAGATATCTCCTAACGCGAGACAAGGACCTTTTCCGCAGGTCTAAGGGGGTCGTTAGGGCGCACTACTTCAAGTCGCGCGGAGTCAGGAACGAGCTTAAGGAGATAGTCAAAGCGCTGAGGCTGAAAGTGAGATTCCCGGAAAGGACCAGGTGTTCTATCTGCAACGGAAAGCTGAAAAAGAGAAGCGATTTATGGATATGCTCCGAGTGCAGCCAGACATATTGGAAAGGCTCGCACTGGAAGAGGATAAAAATAGCCGTAAGGGAAATTAAGAAATAAGAGTCACATCCAGACTTTCTACCTGCTTCACGCCGGGTATGTTCTCCATGTACTTCTCGAATTCAGAGGGATTGTCCGCCTTGTCGTCGTAGATTACCCCGACCTTAAGGACAACCAGGCTGAAAGCAACTGGTTCTTTCTGTATTGCTCTTATCCTCTCGATTTTCTTCAGTTCTTTTACTATCTCATCCAGGTCGTAGTTCTCTTCGGGATATATCCTATAAAGAGCCATCACTTTTCCCATTTATGGTCCCTCGAATCCACAAGACTTGCATTTGTACTTGGCGACTATCTTGCGGCACTTCATGCATCTGATTATCTCTTCCTTTCCGCAGTTAGGACACTTGAACCTAACATAGTCGTCCGTGACTTCCTTTTGACAAGAAGAACATCTGAGCATTTTATTCCTCCAAAAGCAGTAGTTTATATTTTATCGTGCGCCTATATAAAGACTATCCATGCCCCCATAGTCTAGCGGACAGGACACGAGCTTGCGGAGCTTGTAGCCGGGGTTCGAATCCCCGTGGGGGCGATGAGAGGTTTTAACTTTTTAAGAGAGAAAAAAGCATATATAGCCTAATGCATAATATATTGGGGATTAAAGATGTTAGCTGAAGCAAAACTTTTAGATAGACTCGAATTGGATTTAGACTGGTATTATAAGCATTCTGAATTACTCAAGAAAGAGCATCCAGACGAGTTCTTGGCAATAAAGGAGAGAAAGATAATCGCCAAAGGTAAAACAATGGATGAAGTAATTCAGAGATTAAAAGAGAAAAGAGAGGATCCATCCGAAGTCTTGATAAAGTTTGCCTCAACCATAACAATGATTTTTTAAATTTTAGTGAACTTATGAAAATCCCCCTAAATTACAAAGACCATGCTATATCCGTAGTTCTTTATCTCGATATTCCCCGACTGCGGGTTAGACTAAAGGCCATACCGGACGCAATCATAGACACAGGCAGTCCAGAGACACTCATAAGCGAAGGACATGCGTTAAAATTTGGTATCCCAACACATAACCTAAATTTTGTTGAGTACATCAGTTTAGGTGGAGCGAAATTCGAATTATTTGAATTGGGCGAAGCAATAATTAAACTAAGAGACGAAGCAAAGCAATTTCATGATTTTAACTTTAAGCGTCTTTGTCTTGCCAAATCAACGAAACGAGACCAAGCTTCAATACAAGCATCACACGCTATGCCAATGATAATAGGAGTCAACTTTTTGGAAGAGCATAAACTATCTCTTTACTTCGCACCGCATAAGAATATAGTCTTTCTGGAAAAGGAAAGTTAAGCCGGTTATTATTTCTTTTTCTTCTTTTTCTTGGAAGGTCCGCAGCATCCGCACAACATCAATATCCACCTCGCAAGATAAACTCATTCCTTACTATTAAATCTAACTATTCAAAATAGTCCTGGAGCGCTTCCTTCTCAGATAGGGTCTTTTCATTGACCAGAATCTTCGCTTTCTTTAATGGTTTTTCAAGATGGGATGGAACAAACTCTTCCCTCAGTAAATCAGGAACCATCTTAACTGCAGACATATACTCTCTTTTCTTCCAAGCGTAAATTCTGTCTCCTTCTACCCAAGTCTCTTTGTTCTTCTTCTTGAATTCCTCTACGTGTTTGGCCTGGCTGACAAAGGGGCCGGCATGCTTTTTCTTCTCGCTAATCTCCATCTCTTCCAGCTCCATTACTATCGCACACTTTTTCTTCTCATCAGTCCAGTGCTTTACCCTGTCGACCTTGAAATCTGCGAGTTCTAGTTGGGTTTTGAGAGAACTAGCGAGTTTCTCCAGCTGCGACCAGACTATCTCCTCAACGATGGCCTTGGGGTAGTCAAAAACAAGCATAAGCAGGTTCTTTCCTTTAAGCTCCTTCTCAAAGTTTATCTCTCTTTTTTTTGGGAAGAAGAACTCATCACCCGGCTTCTTAAGGAACTCTCTGGCTTTCAGTATGAACTTCTCAAGGTTGGTCTGGCTAACCGCTGCTGCCACGTTCCTCTCAGAATCTACGGGATCTATGAATATCATGGGTTCTTGGAACTTTGAATAGTCATGCTTGTCGAAGTCCAAGATAATAGGCAACTTCCATTTAGACACGGCCTCTAACGCGCTCTTGAAATCACCATAGTATAGAACCAGGAGTTCGCAGAGATAACCAGAAAAGCCATGGGTTTTCTGGTCAGCGCCATATAACCTCATACCTTTCAAGAACTGTTTTAACAGCCTGACCTCGTTCTTCTGCTTTTCCTTCATAGCCGACTTTAAATATTCGTTATGCAGCGGGCTCCTGTCGACAGCGGATATAATCTTCTTCTCGACTTTGTAGCATGGGACAACCTCTACCTTGAATCCGTCGACCACGCCCCTCACGTAAGGGTGTTCTGCATAATGCACCGTAGGGCTATAGCCGGACAGGACACTCTTCCCAAGCTCAACACCTTTCTTCTCGAACTCCTTCCTTGGGGTATTGTCCGGGAAAAATACGAATATGTCTATGTCTCTATCCCCTTTTATGAACGTGTTCCTGGCAGTAGAACCCACTATGACCGACTTATAGCCGGCTTTCTCTATCCGTCCCATTATCTTCTTCGCAATCTCCAGAATCTCCTCGTACTCCTTCTCACTAGGAACTATCCGTTCTAGAATGCTGTCGTACATCAAAGAATTATATATTTGAACTTGTTAATTAAGGGTATGGAACTGATAGCCGAGAGGAAGTCCGGAAAAATCTATAAAGGAGACCCATGGTGCTTCTACGAGGTTAAGCAGCCCGTCTTGACCGAAAAGGAGAAGGACCTCGTAAGCCTGATCAGCAGGGCTACGCTTGAGGATGTATCTCCGTCCGATTTGGCCATCCTATTTATCGAGAACAAGCAGAGAGCCAGCTTCGTCGAGAAAGTCAGAGACCTGCTATCCCAGTTAGGGCCGTATTATGATAGGCTATTGGAGGAAAAAGAGGAAAGCAAAGCCATAAAGATGGTCGGAGAGTTCGTGACCAAGGTAGCCCCCTTTGTGACCCATAAGGAGCAGGTGATATACTCGATAATCAAGAACATGATAGGGTTAGGCAGGCTCAGCTATCTTTTGGACGATGATGAGCTGGAAGAGATCATGACCAACTGCTCCAAGCAGCCGGTCTTCGTTTTCGACCGAACCTATGGCCTGTGCAAGACTTCGATATCTTTCGATGACGACCGCGACATAATAGCGATAATAAACCGGGTGGCAAAGTTCACCTCAAAGAAAGTTTCCAAAGAACTGCCGCTGCTCGAGGCAAGACTGCCGGATGGCTCGAGGATAAATGCGACGATACCGCCAGCCTCGCCGAAAGGGCCCACTATCACTATCCGCAAGTTCAGGAAGAGGCCCTTTACCATAACCGACATAGTAAAGAACAATACGATGAGCTCGGAGGTGGCGGCTTTCCTGTGGATGTGTGTGGAGGGACTGCACTCCATACCGAGGAACATAGTAATAGCAGGAAGCACTGGAAGCGGAAAGACCACGACTCTAAACGCCTTGATAGTCTTTATCCCCCAGAGAGAGAGGATAGTCACGATAGAGGACACGTTAGAGCTCAATCTTCACGGTAGGGAGAACTGGATCCAGCTTGAGGCCAGGCCAGGCATATACGAGGCCCCCCTCACCATGGACGACCTCCTAAAGAACACGATAAGGATGAGGCCGGACAGGGTAGTCGTGGGAGAAGTCAGGGGGTCCGAGGCAGAGACCATGTTCGTTGCCATGGATATAGGGCATCAGGGAGTTATGAGCACTATACACTCCAATTCCGCGAGAGAGTCGCTGCTCAGACTGCAGAGCGCGCCGATGAATGTCCCCAAGTCCATGTTCACTCTCTTGGATCTGATAGTGATGCAGCACAGGATGTACGTCCCTAAGATGGGCACGATAAGAAGGGTGACCCAGCTCGCAGAGGTGAGCGTGATGGACGAGCACGTTCTGTTAAACGATATTTACATGCGCAACAGGAACAAGGACGAGATTATTAGGACAGAGATACCCTCGCAAACGATCGAGACTTTCGCTTTCTATACCGGCATGACCAAGATGGAGATACAGGAGGAGCTATTGTCGAGGCAGCTGGTCATCGATTTCATGGTAGATAACAACATAACCGAGGTCTCGGACATACAGAAGATAGTCACCGCCTATCAATCTAATCCGAAAGGCGTTCTGGACAAGATAGAGTCTAAGAGAGTCACATGATTTTCCTTATGAACTTCTGGTCGGCAAGATAGGTTATGCCGTCTTCTATGAGCTCTTTTGAATAGTGCATGACCTCCACCAGCTGCGAGACATTGACTATCCCATCCTTCTCCTTGATCCTCCTTATTATTTCCTTCATGAACGAATCATCTATGTCCTCGTTCAAGACCTCGTACTTGCCGTCAACATCTAACCTGCTCTCCGCAATCCTGCCCTTCTTTGCCATTAATTTGTTCAATATGCCTTTCTTGAACTGGAATGCTATGACAGCTGCACAGGCAATCACGATTATTATTATGAAATAGAACAAGAAGCTGACCTGGCCGATAGTACCAATCCAGCTAGTGCCGTCATTTATCCTCTTCTCGGCATTGTCAGAGAAAGGCATGACATGGACCCCTGTCTTCGGTTCGAGGTATAGTGTCTGATACGAGGGAACCGTTTTCTCATTACTGTAAACATCCAAGTCAACCCAGTTGCCGTTATAGGCTCTTATCCAGGCGTAGCTTAAGTCACCGGTTTGTCCTATAACCAGCTGGCACGGGACATCGTTGTTTATGCACAGCTGTTTGAAGTACACGCTGGCATCGAGGCTGTCGAACTCCGGCGCATCAAAATTCACATCGTGTAAACCACTGAACTCAGCCCCTCTCTTGGGAAGGTTGCCAACAGCATCCATCATTGACTTTATCTTGTCATCAACACTTCCGTTCCATATTCCGATTGGAGTGGTGCCCGCAGTCTTTATCAGGGGCTCGCTCATGTAACTGTAAAGGTCATTAGGATAGCCGGAAGTGGTCTCTTCCTTCAACACGAAAGGATAGAACTTGATTTGCAGCGAGAACGTCTGGCCAGGCCCAAGGGCAGATACAGTATACTGGATTAGGTACGTCTTACTGGTGAACAAGTTAACGAAATTTGGCTTTAGCTCTTGGGACGATATCACCGCAAGCGCCTGGCCCTTGTAATCCGGCTGTATCAGCACCAAATAATTACTCGGGGTCTTGGTATACTCCTCGGGGGAGAATAACGCAAAGCTTTTGTCCTGCTCCCCGTTGATGGTATACCTAATGTCCACGCTCATCTCTTCAGCCCCAGTATTTTTTACGCTGATGTCCGATACTATCTGATTTCCCTCGATAGTAACCTTTGCCGAGATTTCTAGCTCCGAGACTATATCCCGCTTATCAACGACATAGCTTCCAGCCGGATTCTCGAATGCATCCTCTGGCGGGACAACCGAGAACCCGACTGTTGTGCCCCCCACTGAGATGGTTGGAACCAAGTTAGCCGCCCACATGTTCTGTATTACGGCCGGTTGTGAAAAATCTGCCGGTACCTTTACCACGTAGTTATCTGACGCCAACGCACTATAACCTTCATAGGTCCCAATGCCAGTGATTGAGAAAGCGACAGACAACATCAGTATGAGTGCTATAATCGTCTTCATAGTCTCACTGAATAAATTTTATCATATTTTGGGCCCTTGGGGCTAAGCTCGCTCTTCATGAGATGGACTTCTTCCACCGTTTGCACTCCGAAATTATCTTCAGAGAGCAGCGACTTTATGCCCTCGACTTTTCTGGCCACTCTTGCCAGCGTCACATGTGGAGTATAGGATGTTTCTTTATTAAAACCTACTCTCGTAAGCTCGCCGTCTATGAGTTTCGCTAATGCCACGACTTTATCTGATTTTACCCCGATCCAGACCACCCGTATAAAATTAGCGTTAGGAAAAGCGCCAACATCCCTGAGTTCTACCTCAAAGCCACCAAAGCCTTTAGCAGAATCCAGAGCATTCTTAATTTCCTCCATCTTGCCCTCGTCGACCTCGCCAAGGAATTTCAGGTTTATGTGGAGGTTCTCTTCAGCCACTGTCCTAAGCCCGAGTTTTTTTGTCTCTGCCAGCACTTTCCTGATTTTCTCGTTCGGCTCTATCCCTATTCCGACAAATAAACGCATGAAATTATAAGACAAGAAATCAATTTAAGCCTTTTGCGTCAAAAGAAAAAGATAAGAAGGGTAAATTGGCTGGGTGAGCCGTTACCCCTCCCAAGGAACAAAAACAGTTTGCTTTTGACAATCTTTTTGCAAACTATTTTCGACATTCTATTTACTCACATTAATTATAATAAGCTTTGGTTAGAAATCTTAACTAAAACAGTTTTAAAAATAGGAAATTCTTATCTTTTGCCAGACTTTTATTACTTGTTTCGAAAAATGCTCCTGCGTTGCAATGGGCCTGCAGATTCTTGACCAAATCGTAATACTCCTCGTCTAGCTTGGGAGCCACGGTGCCGGACATCTTCGGCTCTATGCCCGTCCTCCTGTTGAATTCGCAGAACCTATCGACAGCCGTCTTGTCCTTGTTCTCGCCCAGGCAGAACTTCAGGCCATCGTCGTTCTCGAATTCCCTGAACTTCTTTTTAGTGAATCTGAACACCTTCTCAGAGAGTTTAGAGCACTCCGTATCGTAGCTGCTCTTCTTCAGGAATATCTTGCATGCCTCGGGCAGACCGGCGAAGGAGATGAGATACCTGAACCCATCCAGTGCTATGTACTCTTCGTTTTCGAACTTCTGGGTCAGGAACAGCAGCATCCTGTCCTCATAGAGTCTCTTCTCGATTATCCTCTTTTTGATCTCCATGGTCTCACGCGAAATATCCAGCTGTTTCTCAATCCCGCCGAAAAAGTCATGCTCGCTCATGGAGGCAGAGGCTATCTTCGGCATGTTGATGGAGACGGACTGCATTATGCCGGTTCTAAGGCCGTCCTCCCAGTCCTTGCTCGAAAGCGCATTGCCATATACCAGGCTCGATGTCTCAAAATTCCTCTGGTTGATCAAGAAGATGGGGCTAGGCAATTCGAAATCTATGTCAATGCTTCTGTTGTACTTTATGCAGACATTCGGCCACATAAAGCTCTTCTTGCTATGGTCCCCCTCTATCACAGTCTCGAGAAATACCTTGAGGAATGTCTCGGCTTCATCTTCAAAATCGCCATAGACATCCTTGCCCACTTCGCCAGCTAGCACGGCCTTCTCGTTCCTCAGGTACTTCGGAATCTTGGTGTCAAGGTTCACGGAGAACGAGTACTCGCCTTGATAGTCCCGGTTGACCTCGTAAAGGAAAGTCTGGGCGACCTGCTTTACCTCTTTCTGCGTTTTCTTGTAGAGGTAGGGGGCGATGAAGATGTTGAAGAAATCGAACCCAACTCCGCCCGCAACATAGTCGCGGGAGGTCAGTAGGGCCCTGGCGGCATGTGAAGCAGCGACCTCCGCTTTCTTAGCAGGCCCTGTTCTGACAATCCCCTCCAATAGGAACCCGTGCCTGAAGAACCAGCGCAGGTCGTTCTGCAGCGAGGTCGGGCTGGTTATGAATTTCTCCAATGAATGTATATGGACATCAGCGTTGAGATAGGCTTCGGATATCTTGCTCGGAAGGATTTTGGTCAAGGTGTACTCCTGCATCATCGAGTTGCCGAACATCTCGTTAAGCAGGTATGGCGAGGCGAGTTTGTGCTTCTCTATTATCTCGTTGATATCATAGACGGGCAGCCCGACTCTCGTATACTTGACCTTGGCTTCTGTGAGCTTTCGTTCGAGCAGCTTGGTGTTGACTATCTCCCTGATCAATGGCGAGCTGATGCTTTTCAGCTGCAGTCTCCTGACGTCGCTCTCAACCTCATCCGCTATCTCTTCAGCTATCATCCTAGGCAGTCTCGTCTCTTTCATGATGGAGTCGGAAATTTTCTTCTTGTTGAACGGCTCGATGGTGTTCTTGGACGTCCTCACGTGTATCGAATGGTAATTCTCGAACTGTATCGCCGCATCCATATCGTATTTCTTGAGCGACTCAGCTATCTCCAGGTTTATATCGTCGTCACTAAGCCGTTTAGAAAGCATCTCCTTTAGGTCCAGCGCAGTCTTGGCAGCCAGCCAGAAGTTGACGCCTGCCTGCTGACACTTGTCTATAACTATGTTCGGCGAGATTTTTCCATCCATGTTTATATTTTGGGTTAGCTATAATAAATTCTATGGAGTTAGACGACCTGGACAAGAAGATTTTGGACCATTTAGAGAAGGATTCGCGCGTCTCGTACACCGCCCTGGCAAAGAAGCTGGATATTTCTGATGTCGCCATAAAAAAGAGGATAGACAAGCTGATAGGCAACGGCATAATAGAGCGGTTTTCCATCTCGATAGACCATAAAAAGCTGGGCATGCCGCTCAAGGCCTTTATTCTGGTCAAGCTGCTGCCGGCCGAGGCTAGCCAGATACATGAAGAGCTCAAGAAGATGCGCAACGTCACTAGGATTTTCCCGACCCTGGGCTCATACGACGCCATACTAGAGCTAACGTGCAGGGATATCGACGAGCTAAAAAGCCTGACTGACGAGAGCATCGGCAACCTCCACGGGGTTACTGACATCAGGACGCTGGTGGTTGTGTGACTTTCGAGAGGCTGGAGCGGATAGAAAGGGGCTATATAGAGACGGATTTGCTGCCGACAGAGGACAAGAAAAAAGTCCTGCTGGCATTGAACAACCTCTTCCCCGATTCTAAATTCAAAGAGGATAGCGATAGGTTAATCGGAGAGGTTAGCCTGTCCCGCTTCAAGGAACTGCTCGAAAAAGAAAAGATAAGAACCGCTATAGAGGCTATTTTGGATGAAAACCTGGCAGGAGAGAAGGCTTTCCTGGACCTGAACAAGATAGCCGCTCTAGCCGGCCGAGTTGCGATAGACGAGAGCTCCCCAATTGGAAAAATAAGGCTGCAAGTGCCGTGGAAAAAGGCATAAACTTATTAAAGGAAATATTCTAATTATAGTTATGCTGAAGACATTGTTAGCTTATACCGTGATATTCTCCCTATTTTTGACACTCGCCTCCGCCAGCATCCACATAACCTATCCTAAAGACGTGACATACAGCGATATCGTCAAGATAAGCGACCAGAGCGGAGAGCCCAACTACCTGAAGAACGAAAAACTCGGCAACATAGCACCCGGCCAGACGTTCAGGCTAACCATAGACAGGGCCAGCGGAACAATCTTTTTCTGGGACAAGCTAGACCTCATAGTGCCGGAAGGTTGGAAGAAAGCCGGGTCAAAATATGCCTCTGAGTTCATTTACGAGGTCACCGTGCCGAAAGAGACTGCAACCGGCACCTACAAAATCATATTCAGTGCGAGTGGCGACATCAAAGTCATGACGCCTAACCTGCTCAATCTGACGGTCGATGTTAGGAACGACGTCTACTCATTCAAGGTGGTGCCCAAATACAGCGTGTTCATGGACACTTCGAACGCATTGCCCTTTTCCGTCAAAAGCGATTCCCTGGCCGCTGATACCGTTTACCTCTCGCTAACGGGTATTGCGTCAGACTGGGTCACGAGCAAAAACATGGTAATAGCACCCAACGAGGAGAGGAAGACGTTCTTCTTGGTGGATCCGAAGAACGAAGGCACTTATGACATAACTTTCAACGCAGTCAGCAGCCTTGAGGGCGCGGCAGGCTCAGTGGATTCAAAGTTGGTAGTCCAGCCGACCTCGCTCAAGGCAAAGCTACAAGTTCTTAACGAAGGATTCTCCATCGTCACGGTAATCCTCCAGCCGTTCTATTCACTGCTTTCGCTGCTCGGAAGCGCACTCTAGTTTTGTGATCAGATGAA
>CAYVZL010000014.1:3040-13062 GCA_964456465.1 Microcaldota archaeon | reverse complement strand
TCGCTCCCAGCGCTCTGCGATGTTCACGGTGTTGTGTGATGTTAGTTTTTGTCTTGCTTTTACTGGCCGCCGCATTTGCCCAGCTGCTTGGGGCTGTATTGAGTTGGTTCTTTGTCAAAAAGTTCTGCGCCAACATAAGAATTGTCATTTTTGCTGAAATTGTTCTCATGCTTGCGATAAGTCTAACCTTGATAGCTGAGGGACTGAGCATCACTTCTCTTAGCGTTTTTGGCGTATTGTCGGGATTGCTCTTCATCAGCGTATTAAACAAAGTTGTCCCCCACACGCACCAGACAAAAACGGAAAAAATAGGCTTTTCAGTTTTCATCGCCATGTGCTTTCATGAGTTTCCAGAGGGGATTGCATTCGGCGCTTCTTATTTGATAAGCCCGGAATTGGGTATGATAACGGCGTTCATGATAGCTATGCATAATCTCCCTGAAGGCTCTATTGTTTCGATTCCCTATTTTATTAAGAAAAAACTTGCATCCGGATTAAGAGCGGTTTTAATCACACAAATATTATATATCGCTGGCGGCTTAATTGTCTACGGCTTGATGATAAACGTTCTTCTGGAAGTGCAGGCAGTTATCATGGCATTTGCTGCTGGAGCTATGCTTTATATTATCGCTGAAGAGGGCTTATGGATCAGGTGTCCAGATGGGTGAATATCGTAATCCGGTCGGGAACCCACTCTAATTTTCAAAGGGCTTTCCCGACTGCC
Source organism: Microcaldota archaeon (assembly GCA_964456465.1). Classification (GTDB taxonomy): domain Archaea; phylum B1Sed10-29; class B1Sed10-29; order B1Sed10-29; family CAYVZL01; genus CAYVZL01. Next base: position 12,338 of record CAYVZL010000014.1, on the reverse strand, counting down.
AGTATTGCGAGGATTCCAAGGAAATGCAGGCAGTAGGCAATCAATGCGAATTTCTTTATTGAGAGATGCCTTGACGAGGCGAGCAGCGTCACGCCTACCTCAGTCGGCAGGGGGGAGGCGATTATGAAACCCGCGAATGACATTGCCGCATATTTCTTAAGGTGGCCGAAAACAATCCTTTCCTCCTTCTCGATGAATCTTGCTACTTTTGTCCTGAACAGCTGCCTGATTTCATCCTTGAAGGTGTACCTTATGAAAAAGAAGATTACGAGGTCTCCAATCAGCGCGCCGAGCCCACCTACTGTGGCCGCAAGGAAGAGATTCTGCTCCCCGCCCAAAGACAGGAGCACAGCAGTGGCAGGAGCGGCGGTAAAGCCGTATGCATAAAAGCAGCCGGCTAGGAACGTCCCAAAATAACCGGCCGAGACCAGAACGGAGTGTAGCGGCCCATAATCTCTCTGGCTAAATAGGACGTAGGCTATCACGAATGTCAACAGCAGTAGCAATAGTCGCGGATACCTGATTTTCAGCAAAGTTTTTTTCATGGTTTAAAAAAGCCAGCATAATTTATATACTTTTCTGATTATCATGCTTAATAAGATGTTCTTCGGAATAATAATCGGGGATTCTTATGGGCGTCCAACTTGGTGAAATCATCCCGAAAGAGAAAATAGAGTTCGAGAATCTCGCTGGCAGGAAGATAGCGATAGATGCATTCAACTCTCTTTATCAGTTTCTATCTATAATCCGCCAGCCCGATGGAACCCCCCTCATGGACTCGAAAGGACGCGTGACTTCGCACCTCTCCGGCTTATTCTATAGAACGGGAAAACTTGTCGAGTACGGTGTTCTGCCCATTTACGTCTTTGACGGGAAGCCACCCGACCTGAAGAGAAAGGTATCTGAAGAGAGAAGGCAGATTAGGGAAGAAGCGCATGAGAAATGGAAAGAAGCGGTTAAGGTGGGCGATATTGTTGCAGCGAAGAGGCACGCGCAGGCTTCGAGCAAGCTCACTGGAGAGATGATTGATGAATCGAAAAAGCTCTTAGAGGCGATGGGAATACCTTGGGTCCAGGCTCTTGGCGAGGGGGAGGCGCAGGCCGCGTATATGGTCCAGCATGGCGACGCTTGGGCCTCAGCCAGCCAGGATTTCGACTCGCTGCTTTTTGGTTCGCCCCGCCTAATCAGGAACCTTACTATAACTGGGAGAAGAAAGCTGCCGGGCAAGAACATCTACGTGTCGGTGGAGCCGGAACTGATAGAGTTGCAGAAAGCGCTCGACAGCCTTGGCATAGACCGGAAGAAGCTGATAGACATGGGCATAATGATGGGAACGGACTTCAACGAGGGGATTAAAGGCATCGGGCCGAAAAAGGCATTGGCTTATGCTAAGGAAGGCAAGTCCGTAAAGCAGGTCTACAAGGAGATGAAACAAGAGCCGGAGGTGGACCTGGACGAGCTGAGAGAACTGTTTCTGAAGCACGACGTAACCAAAGACTACGAGCTGAAGTGGGGGAACGTTAAAAAACCAGAGATAATTAAGATACTAGTGGACCAGCATGATTTCTCCGAGGACAGGATAGCCAGGACCATGGAGGAGCTGGACGAGAAGCTGAACCAGAAGGCGAGCCAAGCCAGGTTGGACAGTTGGTTTTAGTATGGAAGACATTAAAAAACTGATTGACAAGTATTTCGCCGAGCTTATAGTCGATTTTGAGAATGACCGGGAGATGGAGCTGAGAGAGTTAAGCAACGATGCGATGGAGTCCGCAGCGATAAGGCAGGACAAGAGGATGGTGGACATATCTACTGTCGCATACGCTCTCGCCAAGCTGATGTCAAAGCCGCACCTGTTCAAGTCAGACCAATGGAACAGGTTCAAGGCGCATATCCTGCAAGAGCTTAAAGCCAAAAAGAGCATGGAGGAGACGCTCAAGCGGATTATAGAGGATGTGAACAGCTTCGATATAGACTTAGGCAACTATGTGAGGGACATCATAGAGAAGGCCAGGATAAAACAGGCGTCAAGGGCCTATGCTCTCGGGATATCCTTGAAACAGGCGAGCGAGCTGACCGGGGCCAACTTCAGTTCGTTGCTGGACTATGTTGGCGCCACTAAGATACACGACAGGCCTTTCACCAAGTCAAAGAGCATTGTGGACAGGTACAAGTCAACTAAAAAGGCGCTGGGTGAATAGATGAAGATTCCGTGCGATTCCAGTTCTATCATCTCCTTGGCCGACAACTGCCTATTGCGGATACTAGAAGGCACGCAGCACAAGTTCGTAATTCCCAAGCGCGTCAAGATGGAGATTTTCGACAGTCCATTCTCCACCAAGCGGTTCAAGCTGCGCGCCATCCAGATAAACTCTTTCCTACAGAGAGGGGCTATGGAGGTGGTTGACGACCCCTTCATACACAGCTACTCGGAGGAGATAACGGACCTTGCCAACAGCCTTCTCAGCTATCGCGGGGACAACGTCAAGATAATCCATCAGGGAGAGGCGGAAGTGATAGCGTGCCTGAAGCTGCTCAAATCGAATACAATAATCATTGACGAGAGGACGACCAGGCACCTGATCGAGGACCCTGACAGGATGAGGAAGTACATGGAAGCGAGGACGGGTCTAAGGATGGAGATGGACGAGGCGGTCAAGAGGAGAATCGTGAAAGAGCTCGCCGGGATAAACGTGATCAGGTCGGCCGAGGTGTTCGCCTACGCTTACGAGAAGGGGCTTGTCGCATATCACGAGGCCAAGGACGCACTGGAAGCGGGCCTCTACGCTCTGAAGTTCTCCGGCTGCTCTATCACCGAGGAAGAGATAAAGGACTATATCGAGTTGTTGGGATAATGTACACAGTCGTCTTCGTGGAGCCTGAGAGCTCCGGGAACATAGGCGCTTTAGCCAGGGTCATGAAGAACTTCGGCCTGCGCGATCTGATTTTAGTCAATCCCAAATGCGAGATAGACAAAGAGGCGAGAGCGAGAGCAAAACACGCGTTCGATGTGGTTGAGAAGGCCAGGATTGTCAGGGAGTTCGGCAAGATAGGCGACTTCGATTTGATTATAGGAACGACTGGGAAGATAGTATCCAACTATGACGAGGTCAGGCATTCTATAACACCGAGAGAGCTGGCTAAGCAGATAAGGAAAAAGACTATGGTGGCGTTAGTCTTTGGCCGAGAGGGGATAGGGCTAAAGAATGAGGAGCTGTCTGTCTGCGATATAGTCGTGCATATACCCACAGACCATAAGTATCCGGTCATGAACGTAAGCCATGCTGCTGCTATCGTCTTTTATGAGCTCTTTTCTGCGGACAAAAAACTTGGTTCTGACGCGAGCTTAAGGGAGAAAAAAATCCTGTTCGAACATTTTGAGAAGATACTAAACGAGCTGGACGGCATAAGGGACAAGAAGAAGGTCGCGAAAGTCTTTAGGAACGTCATAAACCGGGCGATGATAGAGGGGAAGGAAGCGCACACTTTCGCCGGCGCCTTAAATGAAATCAAGAAAAAGGTCTAGCCCGCCAGCCTCTTGCTCGATATTTTGTTGAACTCCACGAAAGCCCTGAGCGCATTGTCCATAAACTCTTTCGACTCTATCCTGACCGTCTCTTTCTTGCCTTGGAAGTAGACGTATCTCGACGTAATCTTAGATGGGAATAGCAGCTCTTTCTCGTTCAGCAACGCATCGCCGGCGTAAAAGAACTGGTCATCTGTACCATGGACCCTGAGTATGCCAGAGCCGAACTCGTTCTCCAGGCTTACGATGGCTATCTGGTTCGCGCCATAGGTGATGTTGCCTTTCCTGTCGACTTCATAGCCCAGGATGCTGAGTATGTTCTTTGAGTTAAGAGTCATGGCTATATTTTGGGAGAAGTGGCATAAAAAGCCTATGTTTTAAGGAATCGGATAGTACCGCCGCTGACTTCCCGTAATATCGTTAGAAGGGGAAGGGGAAAGATAAGTTTATATATCATGATTGAGTCATGATAGGTCAAGATAGAATCGTGACAGTCATGATAGATGAAGACAAGACTATCAAGGAATACGAAGCCTTGCTGTTCGATGTTAAGTACGATAAGGAACAATTTAAAGATAACGCTACGATAGGGCTCTTGCTGTATCGCCTGGCCAAGGAAAGAGAGACCTCCAACGCCATGTTCAAGCAGATAAGCGAACAGTTGGAGCGCATAGCCTCGCTCCTGCAGAAAGGGCCGGCGACAGCAGAAGCCAAGAGCATCATATCTGATATTGACCAAAAGATCTTAGCCCATATACAACGGTGCGGAAAGGTCGACGCAGAAGAGATTAAGAGCATCTTCCAGTATCGTGGAAAGAACGCTGCCTCCGCAAGGTTAAACGATCTTTACGAGAAGGGGCTGCTCAAGAAAGGACGGGCTGGCAAGAAGGTCTTTTACTGGGTCAACGCGGGTGACGCAAAAACAAGTGAAGTATAATCTTTATGTCGCCCGCGCAATTCGGGGGGTTCAGCCATGCGGGAAACCGCTACCTCCCCCCTCTTTTTCTTTCAGAACAAGGAAAACGCTACTAGCTGCATGTGAATAGCCTATCGTTCAGGCCCGCAATCGACGTTGGACTTCGCGCAGACGGCCTTAATAGGTATGTTCCAAACGGTACTGATGTCTTGTTCGAAGCATTCCCTAGAACCGAGATGTTGAAGAAGGCAGTGCTGCCGGCCGTTATTTCGCTGGTTATATTCACGTACGCCTGGTTCGGTACAGTGGGGTCTGTCCCGTTTGGTCCTGCCGGCCTGCCGCTCACGTAGTCTTTTATTTCAAACACCAAATTGCTGATGGAAATCCCGCCAACATTCTTGATGTCAACACCATTGCAGCCAGTAACCGAAGCGTTGTCATATACGCCAGTCACCATGTAACCCCTTTGGCTGGTTTCGGGCAATGGCGGTTTGGCGGTGTATGCAGAAACCCAGTACCATGCCGCTACTGCGGATATTACCGCTATCGCGATTAACAGCACCGTTGCTACTACTGGTGAGACTCCTTTTTGCATCTAATCACTATCTAAAATAGAAAAATAGGATATAAAAAACAATAGGTTAGCAGGTGAAATAAACGTCTGTGAACCCACTAATCCCGGCTGGACTCGCAACTATTCTAAGTATATAGCTTCCTGAAGATATAGCTAGCGTAGTATTGTTTATACCATTAGTTATATTAACATTCACTGTTGAGCCGGAAGGTATTGCAGATGCGGCCGTTATATTCACGTAAGCAGCACTAGCGGTTCCATTTGTAAATCTTATCAGAAAACCGGTGCCTGCTGGGATGGCCATTCCACCGCTATTTTTTATGTCTAGTGATACGCACTGCGCGGAATTTGTCAAGTTTTTATATGCGGTCGTAACGACAAATGCGTACTGCGTGGTGGGTGGTGTCGCTGGGGGTGACGTCAATGGCGCTACCCAGTACCACACTGCTACTGCGGATATTACTGCTATTGCGATTAACAGCACGGTTGCAACGACCGGTGAAACTCCTTTTCTCATCATGAACACCTCTAGCAAGTAAATTGAATGTCAGGGAAGTTCTGCGCTCTTAGTGCGTAAGAAACTCCAGACGACAAGCTCGGTACTATTGTTACTGAACTGTTGACCTCTCCCGGAGGGAGTGTCTGTGAAATCACTGAACCGTTTAGAGTGTTACCATCAGCCATGCTGATTAGCGCGAAGCTCTGAGCGGAGATTTTTACCCCACCAGTGTTCTTAATGTCAATTGTTGTCGGGGTTCCAGGATAGCACTCTATTACCTGCAACGCATACTGGGTGGTTGACCCCATCGGTGGCTTGCTGGTTAGCGGGCCCACCCACGTCCATACCGCTACTGCAGAGATTACCGCTATCGCGATTAGCAAGACAATTGCGACTACAGGCGATACGCCTTTCCTCATAAGCATTACCTCCAATACTTCTTCTAAAAGAAAAGAATTTGTGCTTTATAAAGCTTTCTATTGAAGCCGAATAATAGTTGGCTCTTTGCCCATGAGCTTGGAGAAATAATTCGTATTCAAGACAGATACGCGATTAGGATTGTCTTTATGCATCCTCAGTAATAGCCTCAAAACTTCCTTGAAATCCATGCTCAGGATGGTGGTTATATCTCTGACCTTAATCGGGGCGTTAGGCGGCATCCTTGATACATAGTTCGAAAGCACGTCCTCGTTTCTCAGCGGGGCCCCTAAGACATCGCCCCTTAGCCTCTTGACGGTCTCTCTAGTCTCTATCGCGCTCTGCTCCGTCTTTCCTATCTCTTTGATTATGTTATTCACCTTCTCTTCTGCGCTCTGCAACCCCTTCTTCACATCAGTCAGTTGTCGGGCAGGCACTGGTCTAAGTATCTCACTTGACGCGCTGATATTAGTCTTGATGGCCGCTATCTTCTGCCTCTCTTCCGGCTCTATGACCTTGGCAGCCGGTATCTGGAAGCCGACTATGTCCTTCCTGACTTTGGATAAAACTTCGGGCTTGACCCTCATCCCGCTTATGTTCTCGAGCTCCCTCCTGATGGCCTTTATCTCTGTCTGTATGTCGGTTATGTGGGAGGACTCGACAACTTTCTCCTTCTTGACATAATCCTCTATCCTGCCCAGCCTCATGCCGAGAGTCCCTATATCGCTCCTTAAATCATCAAAATACTTTGGGGTTGACCTTTCGACATCCGCTGTCCTTACAGTCTCAGCGATCTGCTTCGTCTTCTCGCTCAGTTCGGTTAGGACCTGGCTGAGCTGTGTGGCCTCCTGACCGCCAAGCGCCCCTAGCTCCGTCTCAATCTTTTGAAGTAAATCCGATATTACCTTCATCTCGGCCTCCCGCTTAGTTTCCATGTCCAGCTCTTTCTGCTCAAATAGTCTCTCGAGCGAGTTTATCTTCGACCTAAGACTAGACAGCTCTTTGGTTACGGAATCCTGGCTCGGCTCGTGCTTCAGGGAGACGACAGCGGATTCTATCTCGTCCAGTTTCTCCCTTATCCCGGTCAGGGCCTGGGCATCGCTGGATGGATAGCTCTCGAAGGCTTTCTCCATCTTCTTGACCTCGGTGCTCAAATCGAATAGCTTCTCGGATACCTCCTGGATCTTCTCTTTGTCGGCGGGGCTAAGCTCGGCTATGGCTTTCGTCTCTTTCTTGCTGAGAGCTGCCTCTACGCTAGCCAACTCCCCTTCAATCTCTTTTATGTCTTCTCCGAAAAAGCTCATATTACTCAGTTTCAGCTTCAACTCCTGTAGTTCGGTTCTCAGCAAATCGATGTTGTCCTTGAGCGCGGGAGTCTCCGAACTTATGACTCCGCCCAGTTTCTGGATATCGGATGAAATGGTGCTAATGTTGCCCTTCATCTCCTCAATCTGTTTTGAGTAAGACAGCTGGGATATGGAATCGGAAATGGTCTTGAGCTTGTCTTCCGTGCTCTTATAGGCTTTCTCCAGCTCTTCTTCCTTGGTCTTGCCCGCTTCCGTCTTCTCCCGGATGACAGTCAACTGGTCTATCACGTCCACTTGCGATTTGGCCATGGCAGCCAGGGTCTTATCAAAAACATCCTCTGAGACGTCTGTGGATGCCTCGACCAGGATGCTGAGAAGATAGTCCACTTTCTCTGCCAGGCGCTTGTTCTGGGTCAGCAAGGTCTGGCACATCTCCCTTATCTCCTCGGTCTGGAAGGAATAGACCTTAGGGCCGGAGAAACCCTGCTCCATCTGCTTGATCTGGTCCTTTAGGACTTGCTGGTTGCTTTTTACCTTCTCCAGCTCGGTTTCCTTGTCCTTTTTGACTGTTTCATCAGCCATATAATCACAATCAGATAAGTATCGTATCTTTATAAATGTGACACGCTCCCACCCCTAAAGGATGTGGGCTTCTTCTTTCATTGACGGAACTATCGTTCCATTCTCCAGAAGCTTACTTCCCGAATGCCCTTCGGTAGCTCTAATGAGTATATTTTTTGCAGCATTCAAATCTCTATCCATTATCAAACCACAGTTAGGACAATTATGTGTCCTATCTGATAGTTCTTTTTTTACAATCTCATGACAATCGTTGCATTCTTGTGTAGTATTTTTTGGATCTACAAATACAACTTGGCAACCAGCACTTTCAGCCTTGTAGCTAATCATATTTGCAAACATATTCCATCCAGCATCGTTGATTGATTTGCCGAAATTTTGTTCCGACATTTCTCGAGAGGCAAGCTTTTCAAGTACTATGAGAGAATAATCATTGACTAAGTTAGTAGAAGTTTTGTGGAGAAAGTCAGCTCTCGTGTTTGATACTTTTTCGTAGACTTTTGCTATTTTCAGCTTTGCTTTCTTCCTATTGCTTCCTTTCTTTTTCCTTGAAAGAAGCTTTTGATTCCATGCAAGTTGTTCTTCGTATCTTTTTAGATGCCTTGGATTTTTTATAATTTCTCCATTTGAAAGAGTAGCAAATGTTTTCAATCCTAAATCTATTCCTATTTGTTCTCCTCTATTTATTCTTGGAGTTTTGCTTTCACATTCAGTACAGAAGATAGCAAACCACTTACCTGAAGGTTCTCGTTTCAAAGTAAGAGTTTTGATATTTCCTTCAATTTCTCTGTGCTTCTTGATAGAGATTTCTCCAAAGGGGGTTACCTTTAGTTTCTTATCAAGTTTGAATCCAGATTGAGGATAAAGCAAAGACTTCATCCTATCAATTGATTTGAACCTCGGGAATCCACATTTGACTCCCTTTTTCTTCAGCTTGAAAACTCTGAATATAGAATTAGAAACTTTATGGGCGACATTTTGTTGAGTTTGAGAAAATAATCCCTTTCCCTTGCTAAGCATTTGAAGTTCTGATTTGCTTGGGAATTTTCCTGTTTTTTGATAATAGTCTTTAGAATAGGCAAGAAGTTCATTCCAAATATTTTTAGCTATCCATAGGTGTTCTTTCAATTGCAATTCTTGTTTCTTTGATGGATAGATTCTGAATTTGTATGTTTTCATCTACATTCCCTTTTGCTCATCTATATATTTCTTTATCATCTTATCTATAAATCTATCATTCTTGTCGCTTTCATCCCACAGCTAAAGCAAGTAGGATTTCCCGCTCACAAAAGGTTAAAAACGCCGGCATGCTAAATTATTGCGCGGGTTCTATGGCAGTAACTCAGATAGTCAGCATGGGTAATAGCAAGGAAGTCCTCCAGAGGTCGTTACAGAAGCTCTCGACGGACAAGATAGTCTTCATAACCAGGAAAGAGAGGATAAAGGACGTTCTCAGCATCAGGAACGAATTCGCCCTGAACTA
>CAYVZL010000014.1:0-2940 GCA_964456465.1 Microcaldota archaeon | reverse complement strand
TTCTACCTATACGGGAAGAACTCGCAGACGGGCCTGGTCAAGCTGGGGCTGGTCTCGGACAGGAATGAGAGACTGAACCTAACCGAGCTTGGCTGGTTAGTTGTTGAGAGCTGATTTTTCTCTTATCAGCCGGACCAAGTCTTTCTTCGAACCGACTGCCATGAACTCTCGTTTTCCTATAACTGGTATGCCTTTCCCTTTTTCATCGGACACGACAGCCAGGAACGTCTTGAAGAAATTTGAGAAATGTATCGCGTTTGACATGCCTCCATACGGCGTCTGTCTCACTATCAGCTTATCCTTCTTGTCTTTTGCCCCTATATCGAAGTCCAGCTTATGGAAGGGATAGACCTCGAAGTCGAACAGGAACAGCTTCTTCTCCAGGTCTGTCCTTGGCTTCGGCTCCTGTTTTTCCTGGGTAATGAACGGGCTCTTTGGCGTTATCAGGCTGGCGTGCAGAAACTCCTCTATCCTCTTGGCAATCTCGTACCTTACCCTCATCCTCTCGTGCTCGTACAGATAGATGGACTCTTTCGTCAGCTTTATCTCCTCGGCTAAATCGTCTAGCGTCAGATCTTTCTTCTTGCGGTATTCCTCGAGCACAGAGCCGTCTATATTGGCGATCATCCTGCCTTTCGATGAGACTTTGTCAGGATATGCCCCTTCGAGCGAGTTCTCCAGAGTCGCTATAGTAATCGAGCTGATGCCGTGCCTGTCATAGATGGTGTCGTCGGCCATCCTCTCCGCCTTGGTTGTCTCACCGATCAGGAGGGGGTAAGAATTCAGGTAGGACGATAGCCTCTTCAGCTCGTCAGCGTGCTCTTTCCTGAATCCGTCTATATTCTCTAATATTTTAATCAGCATCTGGAAACTCTTTTTCTGCGCGGCTATGTCTAGAGAAGAGTGCAGATAGAGAAGAATATCGAAGTCATTGTTTTCAAGAACCTCGACAGTCTTCTGGATGAGTTGCTCTCTCACCCCTTCACCTTCCTTTCTGTCTTTTTCGGTCTAAGAACAGAGTAGCCGCATTTCCTGCATTTGGTCGCAGTCCATGGGTTCCTTGATTTGCATCGTCTGCATATCTTTCGCCTGAGTCTTCTCGCTTTTGCTTCTGGAAATCCTGCCATACATAGTCAACTCCTAACTGCTCCCTCGGGGATTTGAACCCCGGTCGCGGGCGTGAAAGGCCCGTATCCTTGGCCATTATCCGACTATCGTCTCTAGACTAAGGGAGCGGCGATAAAATAGAAACGGGAAGGAATTTATACCTATCACGCTTTTTAAATGTTGATGTGATGGCTGACTGTTTTGATTATATTGGGAATACTACTAAATTTAATGAATGCATAAATAACATGTCAAATTATTATACCTCTCCATCTAAACCTTCTAGCGATGGCATGGACCCGATGATTATCGGTATAATTCTGTTGATTGCAGGAATAGTCTTCTTTTTCCTCGGGTTCAAGTGGTTGGGGCAGAAAAAGCTCATAGAGGGAACGCCAACCTCCAAAGCCAGGTCAATCGCTATGGGCCCTGTCGAGGTCTACGGCCAGGTCGAACCAGTGCCCGGCATCCTATTGAAGAGTCCGGTTACCAACAAGGACTGCGTCTACTATAGGTTCACAATCGAGGAATACAGACGGGGAAAAAAGAGCAGCCACTGGGTGGTAATCAAGGCCGGCCAGAAAGCGGTCGAATTCTTCCTCAAAGACGAGACTGGAAAGGTCTTAATCGACTCTAACGGCGCTGAGGTGGACATGCCAAGCGACTATCAGATACAGTCGCGCGGTTTTTTGCCTAAGGGCTTGCCTGACTTCGCGCAGAACTTTTTGAAGGCGAATGGAATCTCGCAGAAGGATTTCTTGGGCTTCAACAAGGAGCTCAGGCTAACGGAGTACATCATAGTTCCGACCGACTGGCTTTACATCATGGGAAACGCCGGGGATAATCCTTACGTGGAGGAAGGAGAATCGGCGCAGAGCAGCGCAGACATCATGATTCAGAAGGGCGGACCCATGTTTTATATTTCGGATAAGTCGGAGAAAGAACTGCTGAAGAGCCTAAGCTTCAAGAGCAAGGCAGGAATCATTGGCGGAACGCTCGCAATTCTGGGCGGGTTGGCGATTATATTTTTATACTTGAGAGTGTTTTAAGTTAGCAGGAGGCAGTAATATGGGTTTCGGATTAGAAATCATAATTCTCGTTGCGATAGGACTGATAGTTTTGGCTTTTGCCGGCTATTTCGTGATAGTCTACAACGGCCTAGTCAGACTAAAGAATAACATAAAGAAATCATGGGCCAACATAGACGTTCTCTTGAAGCAGAGGAACGACGAGTTGCCTAAGCTGATTGACACGGTAAAGGGCTATATGAAGTATGAGAAGGCTGTTCTGACTCAGATAACCAAGGCCAGGACAGCAGTAATGAAAGCCACAACAATTCCCGAGAAAGCAAAGGCAGACAACATGCTGAGCGCCGCGCTGAAGAACCTTTTCGCTGTAGCTGAGAACTATCCGAAGCTTGAGGCGAATGCCAGTTTTCTACAACTCCAGGGCAGAATAAGCGGCATAGAGAACGAGCTCGCTGACAGGAGAGAGTTTTATAATGATTCAGCTAATGAGTACAACATCCGAATCCAGTCTTTCCCTGACATGATAGTCGCCGGAATGCTCGGGTACAGAGAGCCGGAAGTGATGTTCAAGGCAGAAGAGGCGGAAAAGAAAGATGTGAAAGTTAGCTTTGAATGAGGTGACAAGAAATGGGAAAGCAGCCCCGCAAGTGGAAAAGTGTTGAGTAAAGACTCATCACTCCATAAAAAGAAGGGGCGAATGCGCTGGAAGTGGAAGAAGAAGCGCATGAAAAGAGAGAAACGCAAGAGAAAGATGAGAGCTGGCAAACTCTAAGTCTATCTATTCTTTTTATATCTGTCTATATCT
>CAYVZL010000013.1:0-14117 GCA_964456465.1 Microcaldota archaeon | reverse complement strand
GATGTCCCGGCCTAACTTAAACCTTTTTATCTTTATTTATCCTAATTTTGAGCATGGGACTGGAATCTTACAAGCCACCTTCTAAGAAATGCAGCCGATGCATGTATTACGACTCCATAAACCAGAGCTGCATAATAGAAAAGAGCAAAGAAGACAACTGCCGATTTTTCTTCCCTACCAAGTGATTGAATGTGCGGGATAATCGGGATCATCAGTAAAAATGAGATATCAGGAGACATTTACAATGGTCTCCTTAGCCTCCAGCACAGGGGGCAGGATGCGGCAGGGATAACCACCTTCGACGGCAACGAGTTCCATGTGATCAGGGAAGCGGGTCTGGTCAGCAACATCTTCTCGAAGGAAAGCCTGAAGAAACTCAAGGGCAACCTAGGGATAGGGCATGTCAGATACCCAACTGTCGGGAGTATCTTGAAGCAGGACGCCCAGCCCTTCCACACCCTTTTGCCGTCCCTGATTTCCATCGCGCAGAACGGGAACCTGGTCAACTATAAGCAGCTCAAAGAAGACCTATTGAAACAGAATGAGGAAATCTATTCCACCTGCGATGCCGAGCTGATACTCAAGCTTCTCGCAAAGGAAGTCGCCAGGGAAAGGTCCTACGATGCCGAAGCCTTTTTCGCCGCCACCAAGAGGCTGATGGACAGGCTGAACGGCGGCTACTCTATCGTCGGCATGACGTCAAAGGCCTTATTTGCCTTCCGCGACCCCTGCGCGCTCAAGCCGCTGGTGCTCGCCAAACGGGATGACGGCTACGGATTCTCATCAGAGACCACTGCCCTGGAGGTCCTTGGCTATAAGGTCGTCAGGGATGTTCTGCCCGGGGAGATGATATTTATCGATAAGAGCATGGAGATCAAGTCGAAGGTGCTCAAGCAGGGGAAAAGGGCGCATTGCATGTTCGAATGGGTCTACTTGGCAAGGACAGACTCTTCGATAGAGGATGTCGGGGTCTATGAAGCCAGGATAAAACTGGGGAGAGAATTAGCCAATATCTGGAAGGACAGGGGCATACAGGTGGATATAGTAATACCTGTGCCTGACACCGCAAGGCCTGCCGCCCTCTCCTTTGCGGAACAATTGGGCCTGAGATATACGGAGGGGTTCATCAAGAACAGGTACATACACAGGACGTTCATCATGGCCAACCAAGAGACGAGGGATGGCGCGATGAAACTCAAGCTGAATCCGATCATAAAAGAGGTCAAGGGCAAGAGGATAGCGCTCATAGATGACAGCCTGGTCAGAGGAACGACTTCGAAAAAGATAATAAATCTGCTGAGGGACGCGGGGGTGAAGGAAGTGCACCTGCTGCTGACCTGCCCGCCGTTGAAGAGCCCCTGTTTCTACGGCATTGACATGTCCACCAAGACAGAGCTCGTAGCCGCTAAGATGAGCGTGGAGGAAATAAGAAAGGCGATAGGAGCGGACTCTCTGACCTACCAGAGCCTGGAGGGGTTGAAACGGGCGATTGAGGTTCCATTGTGCACGGCCTGCCTCGACGGCATCTACCCGACGCAGATACCGGAAGAGATGATGAAGACCTTTGAAAAACAGAGGCAGGAGGAGAGGAAGTACAACTGGAATGCACTGTAACCTTTTTATTCTCCATTCTGACTAATTCTATCATGCGAAAATATCTGATAGTTCTTTTGTTTCTGACCACGGTCTATGGCCAGGCTGTCTTGAACGCCAACTGCGGGGTGCAGGCGGACAAGTACGGCTTCGTCGAGCTTCAGGCATACGCCGGTTATTTCGTCGGTAATGACTTCTACTGCTATAACGCTAACGTCACCGCAACCGTCGCAGGCAATACCTATGATATGGAGCAGCTCTACACCTGCGACTACATCAAGCTGCTGCAATTGCCCAGCGGCAGTTACGACGTCCTATATGCGGCAAAATATCCGGACCATGACAGCCAGCAGACCCAATGCCATCTGGACGTGACATCGCAGGGGACGATGAACCTAGTCGTGTACGGCCTGAAGAACGGGGACAGCTTCAAGCCCGGCTCTACCTTGAATATACAGACAGTGGCCGTCGTGAGCAGCTATAATGTGGATGCCAACATAACCGCGAAACTGCTCCAGGGCACGAATGTTCTGAGAAATATTACCCTGACAACTGATGCTTTTGGAGCTAAATCGGGCAGTACAGTGCTCAACATCTCGGAAGGAACTTATATTGTCAGGATTAAAGCAGAGTATCAGAATTTCAGCGTGCAGAAGGATTATAGCATAACGGTCAGTTCGAGCCAGGTGCAGAATGTTAGCATCTCCGGCATTAACTTAGTAATCCTAGAGCCGGAAAACATAGTCTATCCCGAGAAGACTGAACTGAGCCTGCAGGTGGAGCTGCTGGACGGTAACAATTGGGTGGTGACCGGGGCGAGCGTAGGGGCAGACATCTATAAGGACGGGGAGAGGATAGATACGGTCCAGCTACAGCCGACCATGTGGTATTATCAGAATTCATACTTTTTCGAGGACACGGGCAGGTACGAGATAGTCTATACCGCGACAAAAGGCACTTCCACGACGAATTCAAACGTCAGTTTTGTGCTGGGAAATGAGACCGAGATCTCAAAGACAGTCAATTTCTCAGTTTCCATAATCAATCCTACCTCTTCGGTCTATATCCGGGACAGCGTGATTAATGCCAGGGTCAAGCTAACTGAAGGTACAGGGCCGGTCTCCAACGCGTCCGTGATTCTGATCTTCGAAGGCGACCAGATAAAGATGACCTATGACAGGTTCGGCGAGTACTATGCCAGGATAGGGCCGTTGGACGAGGGTGTCTATGACCTGAAAGCCGTCGCGACGAAGGACAATCTGGTCGCCCAGGATAAAGTCACATTCATGATCAGCAGGCATGGTCTAAACGTCGATACGATAAGCCCTTACTATAACCAGGAATTCGAGCTGAAGAAAGGGGACTCGTTGAAAGTCAAGGCGATAGTTCTTGACGAGGACAGGGACGTAGTATCGGGCTCTCTTGTCGTGGCGAAGATACTTGAGCCGGACGGGAAGACTCTGGAGATGCAGCTCTTCCAGGACTCGAAGACCGGGGATTATGCTAGTACGCTCTATCTCAACGAACTGAGCGGGACGTATCAGATTACTATCGAAGCGTCAAAGGCCGGATATGTGCCCGTAGCTAAAAACAGCCAGTTCGATGTGACGTTCAAGAAGGAGCAGATACAGATATTTTCTTACTATCTCACCACCGAGAACCTGTTGACGATAGTCCTGGCGATAGCGATAATCATTCTCATAGCGGCCTTGCTCAGAGCAGTTTTCTGACAACCTTGTGGTCCGCGTTGGTCTTCAGGCCGAACGTTGAGAACTGGGTCCTCACCGCGCGATAGCCCTTGTCCTCCAGCTTCTCAATCAGCTTGTCGAGCTTGGGGACATCTTTCTTCTTCGCTGTCCTTACCAGAGCATGGATGTCGTAATGCAGGTAAGGCATATCGGCCTCTTCGTAAGCAGCGTCAATCATCCGGTTGTAGCCTTTGATTTTTTCTAGGAACGGTTTGTCGCTTATTTTCGCGATCCATGTGGGACCGAAATAGTCTAACTTCTGGCCGCAAGAACATTTCTCTGGCAGCGACTCGAACAGCGGGAAGGTCTGTCTGTATTCGCACTTCTTGCAATAAGCGATATAACCCATATTTCTGATCTCCCTGTTCACCGTCTTCCTCCCACCGACTATCCTCACGAATGTCCTGTAATAGTGGATGTTCGCATAAGTGAGCAGTGGCTCTATCGCGAAGTTGTATTTGGCGCCCTCACGGAAGACCGCGGCTATCAGGTTCCTGACGCCGAGCTCATGGGCGAAAGAGCACTTGCCGGCTTTGATGAAATATTTCCTGAAGCAAGCCGTCGGGTAATTGCCGGACAGGACCCCTATATCTGTAGCAGTAACACACAACAAGCTGTCTTTTGGCCTAATCGCTCTCATGGCAGAATTCAGAAACTGGGCTGGCGAACCGAACGGATCTATGTCTATGCAGTCAAATTTATCATACTTATTCTCAAGCAGGAAGAGATTGGCATCCTTTACAGAACTATGGACTTTGACTCTGTTCAGTTTTGCGTTCCTTCCGACCAGCTTGACCGCTGAAGGCTGTATATCGTTAGCATAGACATCAAAACCTCCTTCATTAGCGTATCTGACCGCTCTCGCTCCAAGCCCTGAAAGGATGTCTGCAACTTCCGCTTTCTTATTCAAAAAACTTCTGAGTACTATTACTGAGATGTCCCTGTCCGTCTTCATGGCCGGGTTGTAGAACACGGGCGCGCGCTCCGGCATCTTGTACACAAACAGATCAGGGACAAACAGTTTTGTTTTTCCTTCGGTTATTTGTTTGAGTTTGATTTCCATATGTATTTTATATTTCGACTTCATTTAATAGGTTAATGTTAATTCTTGGTATTGATGAATCCGGAAGAGGGCCAGTCATAGGGCCGATGGTGATTGGGGGCGTTTTGTTAGACGAGAAAGACGGCCCTAGGCTGAAGAAAATGGGCGCGAAAGACTCGAAGATGCTCACCCCTGAGAAAAGGGAGAATTTAAAAAAGAAAATCATGAAGATGGCGGTAGAGGTCCATTTCATAGCGATTTCTGCGAGCGAAATAGACGAGAAGCGGAAAAGGATATCGCTCAACGAGTTAGAGGCGATGAAGATGGCCGAACTAATAGAGAAGTTCGAGAACAAGCCTGACAAGATAATTATTGATTTACCAGATCCCGATGGCAACAAATTTATCCGAAGAATCAAAAAATATATCGATTTGGAAACAGAAACGATAGCGGAGCACAAAGCCGATGTCAATCATGTCGAAGTGTCTGCCGCATCCATAATCGCCAAGGTCGAGAGGGATAGGCAGATAGCTGAGCTTGAGAAGAGGTACGGGATAAAGCTAAGGACCGGCTATTCGCACGACCCGTTCACCATAGAATTCTTGGAGAAACTAGACGGGGAGACGCCTGATTTTGTGAGGAAGTCCTGGGAAACGTTCAAGAGGATAGTCGATAAAAAGCTGCAGAAAAAGCTATCAGATTGGTGAGCCGAACTCTTCCCCTTTAGGCTCTTCTTTCTTCTCCAGCTTCTCCGGATGGAACAAAAAGTTATAGAACATCTCGGCCAGTTCCTTGATCTTCTCCTCAGCGTCTTCATCCTCGTAATAGAAGCACTTGAAGATGTTCTTGCCAGTCTCCTCCTCGAGAGTAGCGAGGCCCTGCAGGAATATCCTCTTTAAATCCGGCTCTTCCTCGCTGAACTGCACTATGACTACCAGATGGTCTGAATTGATCAGTCTCCTAGAATAAGCCAGTACATCGAACAGGTCGAGCGCCTTCTTGACCTCGAAGTCGGCTGTCTCTATCCTCCCAGCCAACTCGCTCTGGAATACCTTGTTCAAATCAGCGCCCATCTCGACGATCCCGATCTTCATGATAGAATAAGGGAAAGGGGGTTAAAAAATAAAGTGGTTTTAGTCCATGTCCGGCATGCCTTCGCCGCCCATTCCGCCCGGAGGCATCCCTGAGCCCGCCCTCGGCCTGCTCGCCGCTATGATGTCGTCTATCTTCAGTATCATATTAGCGGCCTCGGAAGCTGACGCTATCGCCTGGCGCTTGACCTTGGTGGGCTCGATTACATCCAAAGATTTCATGTTGTCGACTTTGGAGCCGACGACGTTTATGCCGAAGGTCTTGCTCCCCTTCGCGTGCATCGACCTTAGCTTGACCAGCGTGTCGATAGGATCCATCCCGGCGCTCTCGGCCAGGGTCCTTGGTATAATCTCCAGAGCGTCAGCAAAGGCCTCGATAGCCAACTGCTCTCGCCCGCCTATCTGCTTCGCATAGTCGCGCATCTTGACAGCTAGGCTCGCCTCTATAGCGCCTCCGCCGAAGACTACTTTTCCCATCTCGATGGCGCAAGAGACCGCTCCTATGCCATCGACAACAGCCCTCTCAGCCTCGTCGACCACGTGCTTTGTGCCCCCTCGTATCAGGATAGTAACGGCTTTCGCGTCCTTGCAGTCCTCGACAAAGGTCATTGCCTCTCCAGCAACCTTCCGTTCCTCAACGGTGCCTGCATAGCCCAAGTCTTTCTCGTTCAGGTCAGACAGGTTAGTCACTATACTGGCTCCAGTCGCTCTCGCCAGTTTCTCCATGTCCGACTTCTTGGCCCTTCTTGCCGCATAGAGTCCGGCTTTGGCTAGGAAATGCTGCGCCATGTCATCTATCCCTTTCTGGCAGAACACGACGTTAGCGCCCGACTTGACCACCTTCTCGACCATGTCCTTGAGCATCTTCTCCTCTTGGTTGAGGAAAGCCTGCAGTTGGTCCGGTGATGTTATCCTTATCTCAGCATCGGTCTCTGTCTCCTTTATCTCGAGAGCAGCATCCAGTAATGCTATCTTCGCCTTCTTGACGACAGTCGGCATCGAAGGATGAACTCTCTCCTTGTCAACAACAACCCCGTTTATCATCTCTGAGTCGTCTATGTCCCCGCCCTCTTTCTTCTCGAGCTTGATGTAGTCCTCGTCTATGACCACCTCGTTCCCTCTCTTGTCCGCGACCTGTTTGACCGCTCTCACGATTATCTTCGCCAGTCCTTCCTTGGTCCTACCGGCCGCCCCTTTCGAGGTCATTGCGATAACCGCCACTTTAGTTAGTTTTTCGTCGTCGTTGAGAGAGATCGGGTCTGATATCTTATCCAGCTCGCTGATGGCCTTCTCTTGTGCCATCTTGTAGCCGTTGATTATGACGCTCGGGTGGATGTTCTGGTCCAATAGCCCTTCAGCCTTCTTCAGGAGCTCTCCCGCGAGTATGACCGCGGTAGTAGTTCCGTCGCCTGTCTCGTCGTCCTGGGTCTTGGCCACTTCAACCAGCATCTTTCCCGCAGGATGCTCTATGTTCATCTCCTCCAGGATAGTGGCGCCGTCGTTGGTTATTGTTATGTCACCCAACTCATCTACGAGCATCTTATCCATGCCCTTGGGCCCTAGAGTGGACCTGATGGCGTTGGCCACGGCTTTCGCCACAGCTATGTTGGTTCGCTGCGCATCCCTGCCCAGGATCCTGCTGGCTCCTTCCGGCAGTATCAGAATCGGTTGCCCCCCTAATTGACCATTACTCATGTATATACCTCCAAAATAAGTTTTACTTCAGTTAGAAACAGAAGCGTATATTTGATGGATATCCACTTATATAAAGCTTTTGTTATTTCTCTATGACTATCTCGAGCTTGAAGCTGTCGATGCTCCAGCTCTTCTCGTGCCCTTTCATTACCTTCTTATCAGTGACTTTCAGCTCTTTGCAGTTGGTGGCTTTACTGATCTCTTCCTGGTTCAGCATGATGGCGAATTCCGAAGGCCCGACAAGGTTCATGGCTATCTTGTCCCTCTCCTTCAGTTTCAATTCTTTCCTCATCTGCTGGACCCTCCTGATTACCTCTCGGGTCATGCCCTCCTTGGCAAGCATCGGGTCTATGTGTTTGTTCAGGAATATCTTCATCTTGTCCACTTCAATCTCCGCGAAATCCCCCTCAGTCACCTTGCCGAACGCCAAGTCCTTCACGTTCGCCTGGCCGGATATCACGTGCTTCAGCGCATGGATGACTTCTTCAACCGCCTTGTCCTCCGATAGTATGTAAAGCTCCCTTAACGGCTGCCTCAGGTTAACGCCTATCCTGTTTCTGAGCGAAGAAGCGCTTTCGATTATCTTGAGCGCTATATCCATCTGCTTTTCCAGCTTCTCGTCTATCGCTTTCTCATCCACCTCTGGCCAGTCAGTCATATGCACGCTCTCTTTCCCGTCTATTGCTGTCCGGTAGATTTCCTCGGAGACGTGGGGGTAGGCGGGAGCCATCAGCCTTGTCAGTTTCTCTAATGCGGTGTAAATTGTGTAGAACGCTGCCTTCTTGTCCTTCCCTTCGTAAGCTGACCTGGTTCTCTCCCTTATGAACTTGATATAAGACTTGCTTAGGTCGTTGACTACGAAGTTCTGTATTTCCTCCAACGCCTTGTAAGAGCGGTGGTCTTCGTTATAGCCTTCGACTTTCTTTATGAGCGAATTCAGCCTGGACAATAGCCACCTGTCCTCTATCTGCTCGTTCTCAAGTTTGGTGACTTTCTCGCAATAAGTGTTGAAGAAATTGACTATGTTGGCTAACAGACCGAAGTGCTTGATTCCTTCTTCCACCTTGTTGATGTCAAATGCTATATCGAGGCTCGTGTCTATCGAAAGGAAATAGTGCCTTAAGGAGTCGCGCGGATATTTGAGGAAGAATTCTTGCGGGCTGAGGCTTCCCTTGCTCTTGGACATCTTGGACTCGCCGTGGGCATCCAGCACGAAGCCATGGGCCAGGACGGATTTGAACGGAAACTCGTCGAATGCTATCGTGCTGCATATCGCCTGGCTGTTCCACCATCCTCTTATCTGGTCCGAGCCCTCCAGGATGAAGTCGGCGGGCCACCACTTCTTGAACAGCTCTTTCTCGCGCGGATAGCCCAACGAGGCCCAGGAGCAGACGCCCGAATCAAACCAGACATCCATGATATCCAGCACGCGCTTCATCTCGCCCCCGCATTTGCACTTGAGCTTTATCTCGTCTATGTAAGGCTTGTGATAGTCTTTTAGCTTCTTTGGCAATCCGTCAAAAGAGCCCAACACCTTTATCTCATCGCACTTCTCGCAGGTCCAAATCGGCAGCGGGACGCCCCAATATCTCTGTCTCGAAATAGGCCAGTCATCCAGTATCTCCAGCCAGTTGTCGAACCTCTTGCCTGCCCAATCGGGGGTCCATTTCACTTTCTTGTTTTCCTGCAAAAGTTTGTGCTTGAACTTGCTGACCCTGAAGAACCATTGGGGCACAGATATGAACAGTAATGGAGTATTGCATCTCCAGCAAAACGGATACTCGTGAGAGACCTTTTCCGTTTTGATGAGCATTCCTCTTTTATCCAGTTCTTCTATGATGCTTTCATCGCAGGCTTTGACATACTTGCCAGCGTACTTTCCAACCTCTTCTGCGAAAGTTCCGTCCAGGTTGACAGGAGATAGGACCTGGAGCTTGTTCTCCTTCCCTGCCTTATAGTCCTCTAAACCGTGACCGGGGGCTGTATGGACAAGACCCGTTCCCGTATCCAGCGTCACAAACTGCTCGGAAGGGATTACTCTCCCCTTGATGTCCTTCTGCAGCGGGAGGATTTCTTTCAGCGGATGCTCGTACTCCAGACCTTCAAGTTTATTTCCAAGTATTGTTTCGATTATTTCATGATGCTTTTCCAATTTGTCGAAGAGGGGCTTGACGAGTTCTTTGGCTATGATCCAAACCTCATCTCCTGTCTTCACTCTCGCATATTCAAACTTTGGATGGACCATGACTCCCGTGTTTGCTGGCAGAGTCCATGGCGTCGTCGTCCAGATAACTAAATATTCCTTTTCCTTACCTTTGACTGGGAACTTGACATAAACAGAAACATCATCTACTGTCTTATAGATTATTTCATTATAGGCTACGGCTGTCGCACAGTGGGAACAGACGTGCACCGGATAAATCCCCTTGTAGAGCAATCCTTTCTCATGCGCGGCCTTGAAAGTGTGCCAAGCACCCTCCATATATTCATTGGTATAGGTTACGTAAGGTTCTTCCCATTCCATCCATACTCCCAAATCAGAAAACTCCTTGTTCATTATTTTTATATAAGTATCCGCATATTTCTTGCATTCTTCAATAAACTTTTCAACTCCGTACTTCTCTATATCCTGCTTTGACTTTAGCCCGAGCTTCTTCTCGACCTTGTTCTCGATCGGCAGGCCATGGCAGTCGTAGCCCGGCTGGCACCAGACGTCAAATCCTCTCATCCTATAGTAACGGATATAATAGTCCTTAAGAATCTTGTTCAGGGCGGTCCCCATGTGAATATCGCCGCTAGCGTAAGGCGGCCCGTCCAGGAAATAGAACTTCTTCTCGCCTTTCCTGGACTTTATCGTCTTCTTGGCAGTGTCGTTCTCTTTCCAATATTTCTTCACTTTCTGGTCCAGTTTCAGCAGGTCTGTCTCCATATCCTCACTTCAGCTTGTGCATCGCCCTCAGGTCTCTCTCGAACAGCATGAGCTTCTTCGGTATGCTTGCAGTGTACTCCGAATTAAGCGGAAGATTCTTTTCTTTCTTCTCCTTCCAGATCTTAGAATTGAACTCGGTCAGGTCCGGGGTGACTTTTGTCAGCTTCTTCTCCCACTCCTTCTTGGTCTTGGGAAACTCCTCCTGATGAATGCTCTTTCTGTAAAGCTCTCGGTGGACCTTGTCGGTCATGTACGGGCAAATCGGTGCAAGCAAGGCCAAAACGCTCTTCAGGACTGTGTGAAGCGTGTACGAGGCGCTGTCCCCTCCCTCGTAGGCTCGGGTCTTAACCATCTCGACATAGTGCGGGGCAAACACGTTCCAGACGAAGTCTCTAATGGCGTTAGCAGGAACAAAGAAATTATATTCACCATATCCATCTTCGCAAGTCCTTATCAGTTTTCCTAATTCCGCCAATATCCATCTATCCGTCTCTATAATCTGCTGCGGCTCCGGCTTGTCCTCGAACATGGAGATGAATCTGGAGATGTTCCACAGCTTGGTCAGGAACTTGGACGCGCCCTCTATCCTGTCTTGCGATATCCTGAAATCGTCGCCTATGTTCGTCTCCGCAGCGACCCAGAATCGATAGGCGTCCGCACCAAACTTTTCAAGCACCGGCTTCACGTCGAGATAGTTTCCTAGCGACTTGCTCATCTTCTTCCCTTGGTCGTCCATTCCCATGCCGTGGATGAACGCGTACTTCCACGCCCTCTTCTTAACCAGCAAGTGGCTCTTGAGCAGTGTGTAGTACAACCAAGTTCTGACTATGTCCCTGCCCTGAAGTCTTATCATATTTGGGAACGTTCTCCTGAAGAAATATGAATCTGACTTGTATTTGGATATATAAAGGTTCGATATGCTTGAGTCCATCCAGGTATCGAAGACTCTTGTCTCGCCAATAAACTCCTTGGCCTTGCATTTCGGGCACTTGAAGGATGGGGCGGGCTCTTTCCACGGTACATAGTATCTCCCGGCCTTAGGCACTATAACCTCGCCGCATTTCTTGCAGTACCAAAGCGGAATCTCTGTCCCGTAGTATCTCCTTCTTGATATTGGCCAATCCATGGTTACAGAGTTTATCCAATTGACCAGAATCTGTTTGTTCTTCGATGGGAAGAACTTGACTTGGTCGGCCCTTTTCCTCATATCATCCAGGAACTCGAGCTGCTTCAGGTAGAATTCCTTCATTATCAGGAACTCTATTGGAGACTTGCATCTCTCGCAGAGCGGGGTCCTGTGCATTATCTTTTCCTTCTTCAGCACAAGCCCTTCTTTTCCCAGGTCTTCAATTAGTTTGACTCTGGCCTCTTCGAGCGGCAAACCGGCATATTTCCCAGCCTTGTCCGTCATCTTTGCTTCAGAGTCTATCGCAATAATGGGTTGGAGATTGAGTTCCCTGAAAAGCGCGATGTCTCCCTGGTCTCCGAATGAGCATATCATGACTACCCCGGTGCCGAACTCGGGCTTAGCATAACTGTGCGGGATTATTGGCACTTCTCTGTTGTAATGGGGTATTATCACGTTCTTCCCATGCAGATGTTTGTACCTATCGTCTTCCGGATGGATAAGAACGGCCTGGCAAGCGCATAGCAGCTCCGGCCTCGTTGTAGCCATAAGCAGATCCTCAAGTGTCTCCTTGACCTTGAACTTGATATAGTTAAGGTCAGTCTCGAGCTCTTCATACTCGAGCTCGGAATCGGCTATCGCCGTCTTGCAGTGCGGACAGAAATTGGACGGCTTGAGGTCCTCATAAATCAGGCCTTTGTTCCAGAGCGTAAGGAAAGTCGACTGGGTGAGGGTTCTGTAATCAGCAGAGTCGGTATTGTAGACATTCTCAAAATCACATGACATGCCTATTCTTTTTGTAGTATTAATTATTTCTTCCTCAAATGGGGTTATGGTCGATTTACACAACTTGATGAATTCTTCTCGGTTGTATTCATGTATGCTTTTGTTGTATTTCTTTTCCACAGCTCTCTCTATCTTTATGCCATTAGAATCGAGGCCCATGGGAAAAAACACTTCTTTACCTTTCATCCTTTCAACTCTAGCCACCATATCATATATGGCATAAGTGGCAGTTTGGCCTGGATGAAACTCACCAGACGGGTAAGGCGGTGGCGTGTCTATCGATAGAACCGGCTTTGGAGTATGGACGTCGAACTTGTAAAGCTGCTCTCTGTTCCACAGCTCAAATAACTCTCTCTCACTCTTGGCTTCCCAGTTTTTCTCTTTTAGTTTCGGTTCAGTAGGCATAGCACTAGTCTCCAAACAATGCAGAATCAGCAGTAGTTGGAACTACCGTCAGACTATAATAATGCATTTCGTAATCTGCATTTTGCTCACTGTAAGTTATAGGCAGAAGGCGTATATATATTTGAGCGTCATTTTTTAATTATCTGCGCCAGTTCCCGCCCAGGTTTTAGGTATTCCAAGTCAAAGCTCATGTCATATGTGCCCCAGCGCGCGGTGGACAGAGACTGCAATGTGAAGCTGATACTAACGAATTCGCCTGGCCTCAGCACAGCAGGTCCTCTGAAATTATCGGCGTATTTCGGAAGCACAAAATTGAACGAATACAGGCACTGCAAGTAAGGCTCGTTAATGCCGTATGTCGTGTTCATTAATCGCTCATCAAGAATGCCCGAGAACAGCACTCTTGTATCCTTCCAGGCGGGATTGCTAACGGTCCAGTTAGTTATCGGCAACCAGTCTGGATAGGTTTCATTCCCGCAAGGCGCCCAGAAATCGATTGTCAAATCAAATACGGGCTGCGCCTTCGGGTTATAGATATTGAATATCCCTGTCGACGCCTCGCCTGCATAGATGTCGCCAGGTATGAACTCGAATGCTATCTCTGGCCCAGGAAACTCCTTCGCCAATGTCAGCCCGATGAAGAGCAACACTATTAGAATAGTTTTTCTCATGAATGTCTAAGGAAAATCGGATATTTAAAAGCGCCAGGTTTAGGTCCAGGGAGAAAAGTATTTCACCTTCGTTTAGTTCTTTTTTTCGCATCAGCCTACTCAAAAGACCCTGAATATCCTCCTGGCAATAATTATACTGAATAGAAACTTAAAAGCTTAACCGCGACAAACGTCTAATAGGCTCTTGCTATATAGACTACTTCATTCGCCTTCTTGCCGCAGACCACGCACTTGCCCGCTGGCTTTTCATTCTTCCCATGCAGAACGCCCAGTACAGACGCTCCGATGTCCTTCTCGATGGTCTCAGCGCAGTGATAGCCCGCCTTGTCTATCGAGCAGAAATCGGCCCTGACAAATCCGCCATTAATCAGATTCTTTTTAATCTCCTCAACAGAATGAGCCTTATGGATATTGTTTTGTAAATACTCATCGGCCTTCTTTTTCAGGTTCTCTAAGAGGTGTTCTGCAGTGCCTATAATGTGTTCCTCCAACCCCCTCATCTTGACTTCCTCTTTCTTTCCTGTGTCTCTCCTGACAAGAGTCACGGAATCATTCTTGAGTTCTTTCTCGCCAACCTCCAGTCTAATCGGAACACCTCTCAGCTCCCAGTAATAGAATTTGGAACCTGGTTTGTCGTCTGAGTCGTCTATAACTGTCCTGAACACCGCCAGTTCCTTCTTGAGCTCTTTGCATCTGTGTAAGACTCTCTCTTTGTTGCCCTTGCCGACGATAGGAACTATAGCTATCTGGACCGGAGCCAGAGCGAACGGCAGAACCAGGCCTTTGTCATCGCCATGGACAGATATCAGCGCGCCGAACGTTCTGGATAGACCAATTCCAAAGCACGTCTGCCACGCATAGTGCTCTTTCTCGTTCTTGTCTAGGAATGCTATGTGGAACGGCTTTGAGAAGTTCTGACCGAGCACGTGAGTGGTGCCTATCTGAAGGATTTTTCCGTCTGGCATCACCGTGTCCGCTCCGAAAGTATAGACTGCTCCTGGAAACTTGTCCCAATCAGGCCGCTTGAAGAA
>CAYVZL010000012.1:0-14242 GCA_964456465.1 Microcaldota archaeon | reverse complement strand
CGCCCCCTTCTAGGTTGATTCCCATATAGCTGAGGGGAGAGGTTATGATTTCCGAGCCGAACAGCAGCCATCCGACCATGAGAGCGAGAAGGCTGATTACAAGCAGGGCAGGTATGCGATCTTTGAAGAAGTTCTCCCGAGAGAGCGCCATTTTCCTGGAGTAAATCTCTATCGCCGAACTGATCAGGATTGCGAACCCTACGCTCCCTATCAGGAGCGCGGAATAGCCTCTTGCAAACGGGTAGTGGAGGAATTCTGCTGCTAATGTGAATGCCAGCGCGTAAATCATCCATTTTCTTTCCCTATCCCGTTCAGGAGAATTCTTGTAGTATCCTATCTGATTCAGAGCGTAATAGATTAGGAAGTAAAGCGTGACTGTTCCGCAAACCAGGAGGATTGCGACATTGAACGACTGCCAGACATTGGAAAGCCAGCCGAAGAAGAACGTTGTCAACAGCCCTACCCTCCAGTCCTTTCTCTTGACGGTGAGCACGAAAGCGAACAGAGCCAGGAAAAACAGGCTGAACCCCAAAGCGTCGTTCTCGGCATGTCCGTAGATGGAATAGAAAAGATGGTTCCCGCTGGTGGCCAAGAACAGGGCGCATGACAGGCCCACATACCTGTTCCAAGCAGTACGCCCGAAAAGGTATATTGCGGAAATAGCCAGCGATCCAACTATCGCATTGAGCCAGGATGCCACCTGCCCAAATAGGTTGTAGTTAAAGCCAGAGATTCCGTTGAAAGCCGCTGCAACGCTGTAAGTTCCTGCCTCTAATCCCCACCAACCGAAATCACCTGGGTAGGGGGACCATCTGCCATATGGATAAAGAGTAGTAGTATCATTCAGCGGCCACGGATAGCCATTGTTCACTATGTTCTTGGCCATCTTTGCTGCCCAGAAGGAATCGAAGCCGTAGATGTCGGGGAACTTGTCGACTGTCATTGTCCTGATTCCGAAAGCTAGGAAGAACAATGCCAAGACTAGAAATACGTCTATCTTGTATTTTTTTAACAGATGGATTAAGTTCATTTCAACCACAGAACCCGCTTTAACTTTTTAGAGTGTCATAATATAAATAATTAAGCTTGACAGCGGAGGAATCACTATATTATCATCCACCGGGGATAGCAGTTCGGTCAAAGAAGCGACCAGGCAGGAGGCAAGCGCAGCAGGCATGTTCAGGTAGGGAATCACGACGAAAAGGCTCGCGAGAAATCCTCCGACGAACCCCTCGAGTGTCTTGCCGTTGTATATTCTGATCACGCCGATGCCCTTGCCCACGATTGTAGAGAAGGAATCAGCAAAAGCCAGTATCAGGACGGAGAGAAAGACGATGTTAGGCTCGAAGAAGACGAGCGCTATGAAGGGGCCCAGGACAAGTGTCAGCGTTCCCTGGCCGGGCCTCACCTTTTCCCTCTCAAGCCTCTTAACAAAGCAGTAGAATGGCTGCACTCTTATCCCCTTGTTCAAGAGCTCGGAGATGAAAATCCCAAGGACTATTAGTGTCCCAAACAATGCCAGGGAGTAGAACTTGCCGAGCAATAAGATTATGGATGCGAGAAGGATACCAAGAACAAGATGGAATATCTGCCTCTCCGTTTCCTTTCGCATAAACCTATTATATACATAGAGATTTAAATTAGTTCATCTCAATAATAGAAAGCTGGCTGAAAAGGGCCTATAGCTCAGCCAGGTTAGAGCGACGAAATAGACTATCGTGGTCTAATTCGCAAGTCTTATATGGCACGTTCTAGCACAATATCCTAACGGCCTAAGTCAGCCGTAGGTCCCCGGTTCAAATCCGGGTAGGCCCATACAAGAGTGATTCAATGGCAAAACACAAGCAAGAAAGTATGATAAAAAAAGAGAGACACTGGTTGAAGCAATGGAACCCTGAAGTGGCAATGGTCACCTTCGTCGGAGTCCTCGTGATAGTAGGGAGCTCTGTGATAAGCGGAGTGGCTATAAACGACCTCAGGAACTCGCTGAACGATGCGAACGCAAAACTCTTGGCGGGAGACTACACTCCACTTAGCGTGAAAACAAACGCAAGCGAAATCAATTCAAAATTATCGCTTGAAATAAAACTTGGAGCGATATGTCCGGTATCGTCCTGTAAAGTCGCAGGCAAGTTAAAATTGCTCGTATTTCACAGTCCAACTTGCTCATACTGCGAGGAACAGACACCAATTCTAAATGATCTAAAAAATAAGTATGGTGACAAGTTAGACTTGGAATATGTATGTACGCCAATCCACACACAGGACCCACAGCTTTGCCAAGAAAATAAGGATGGAAAGTACCTTTCGTATGCTGAAAGTATGGCATTAATCAATACCTTCGAGGGAGTTATTGGAGGAACGCCTACTTTAATATTTGATTGCCAATACTCTAGAGTTGGAAGCATGGCAATTATGAACGAGACAAAAGAGCGTAATGAGTTAGACAAACTAATTTCAACGCTGCTTTCCCCTTAACACAACCAGAATGTGGTCCTTGTCGTAAGGGCGGAGAGAAACAATTTCCAAAACCCTCATTTCTTTTTCCAATATTTTTATTTCCTTTTCGAAGATTTCGCCAGCCTCTTTGACCACATCTATGCTTCTCGCTTTTATGACAATTATAGCAAATCCATTTTTCTTGAGATAAAGTTTGACATTTTTTAATAGTATCTCCCCTTGGTTCTTCTGCGCGATGTCCTGATAGACGATATCGACTTTTTCGACAAACTCGGAATACTCCTCGGGCCTGTTTGCATCCCCCAAAATCGGGATTATGTTTTTTCTCTCCTCGCACAGTTCAAGAAGTTTCTCAAAAGGCTTTGGCGAGATTTCTATCCCGATGACAGTTCCTTTCTCCCCGACTATATCGGAAATGTGCGAGGCTGTTGTCCCCTGCGCTATTCCCAGATATAGAACGGTTTGACCGCTCCCGATAGGCATATTCTTCAGTCCGTTAGCTATCGCTGCCGCCAGCTTTGATTTATGCGGGTCCCAGAGCCGGTATTCAACGCTGCCATCGGTTATCCTTTTCTCGCCATAGACTGAATGGCCGGGGACAAGATTCTCTGTCGATATCTGCCTCTTGATTTTAAAAACCCCTTGGAAAATCTCCTTCATCTTCTCACCAGATAGGCTAATGACAAGCACAACAGAACTAATATAGCTATAACCCATGGGAAGCCGCTCAGGTCAGGTCCAGAGGTCTCTTCAGCGATTATACCGTGTTTCAGAAGAGTGTTCAGCCTCTCTCGCTCACTGCAGTAACTGAACACGTTAGTATCCTTCTTGACGGTTAAGCGGACGTGCTTATAGACTATATTGCCACGCACCTCCACGGTCAGGTTATAAAAAAGCGAATCCAAATCCTCAGAACCGTTTTTCTGGGTGCTTATCACCCTCAATTTTTCTGGAAGTATTATCTGAAAATCGAACTCTTGGTCTATCTTCGAAATCAAACTATATGGATAACCGGTGCATAGGTCGTCTATGAAACCCATGTAATCTATCTTATACTGTTTGCCCTCTTTCGCCACAAAGCCGGGATAGACTCCGGTGACGTTCAACATTATGCTCTCATTCGAGTACCTTATCGACCATCTGCTCACCACGAGAGAGCCCGACCTGTCTTTTATGTAGTCGAGTTCGTTAGGATACGATTTTATCATAGTCTCTGTAGAGTTAACATATTCGCCATAGAAGTAGTCGACATAGTTCAGGACATCGGTCAGGTTCTCATCGACCGTGTGAGTGCCTATCCTTTTGGTATCCACTGCCAAGACGGCGCTCGTCATAAGCAGAAAAAGCACAAGGTATCTCATTTACTCTTCACTATCTTGGATATCTGTTCCTCGAGCTCCCTTGCCAGCCTGTCACCGACGAATTCGCCTTTGAAGAAGTCGACTCTCGCAGCTATGGACAGTTTCGAGGCCAGTCTCCTCGCTATCTTCCCCCTGAGTTTCAAGGGCGCTCCGCGCAGTTTGGGATAAGCAAAGATAAGGCCGTGCTTTGGAGGCAGCGTGTGCTTCCTAAGGTGCGAGAACAGGGCCTTTTCCGCCCCAAGCACTTGGATCGTGGAGGAGGGGAACTCAGCCAATTTCTCAAGCGAGCCGGCAGTGGCTATCAATCTCGCTCCGATAGCCGCCCCAGCAACCGCCCTTATGTTCGGGCTCTCCTGTTCCATGAGCTTTTCCAGATAAGTCTCGAGCTTCTGCCTCTCGTTCCTCATCGTCTGTATCCGTTCTGCATAGGAAATTACGCTTTCCAAGTCCTCTGGTCCCAGTTCTATACCGATTGAGTTCTTCGATGCGTGCTCCAGATCCAGTCTATATCCTTTCTGTCCCACTAGCTCGACAACGTTTTTCTCCGTGAATTGGTCTTTGGTCTTCAGGTTTATCAATAGCTTCAGATACTCTTCCGGCTCCTCAACGCTTCGGGCCAGCTCAGGGAAGTATATGGCATACCACTCTCTAAGCTGCTCCATAAGAAGGTTAGTGCCCCTGTCTATCTGGTCCATGGTCTTGACGACATGGACTATAAGCCGGTCCCTTCGAATCAGCTCTTTTCTGATTCCCTCCTTGGTCCTTTGGATTGCTTTATTTCGTAGCTCTTCTCTTCTCATCTTACCACCGTCCCTTTAGTCAGGAGTATATTATAGATGCGAGGATTTTAAATCACTTCCTCAAAGCGGCCTCGATAAAGCCGTAGAACAAGGGAGAGGGAGAGCCTGGCCTGGACTTGAACTCCGGGTGGCTCTGCGTCGCCACAAAGAAGCGGTGATCTTTCAACTCGCAGAACTCCATCAGCCTCCTATTCGGGCAGGTCCCTGAAAAAATAAGACTGTTCTTTTCCAATATCGCCACATACTCCGGATTGACCTCGTACCTGTGCCTGTGCCTCTCATGGATAGTACCCCCTTGGTTGAGTCCTAACTTTTCATACAGATTATAGATTTTTGAACCTTTCTTGAGCACGGCTGGACAGGAGCCCAGCCTCATCGTAGCGCCTTTGTCTGTCACTGTCTTTTGTTCTGGAAGGATATCTATGACCGCATGCTTAGTTTGCGGGTCTATCTCTGTGCTGTGCGCCCCGTCAAGACCGCAGACGTTCCTCGCATGTTCTACGACGGCTAGCTGGAGCCCGAAGCACAGCCCTAGATACGGGATGTTTTTCTCTCGGCAGTATCTGATTGCCTTTATCTTTCCCTCGACACCGCTAGAACCAAAGCCGCCTGGCACTATAATCCCGTCAAAGCTGTCCAAAACTTTAATCGCATTCGCATCCTTCTCCAACAGACAGGAATCAATCCACTCTATCTTGGCTTGCGCCCCGTGCTCTGCTGCGGCGTGCTTTATCGCCTCATTGACGGAGATGTAGGAATCGGCGAGCTGGAAATCGCCAGTCGCCACATACTTCCCGACCATCCCTATCCTGACAGTCTTGCCGTTGTTCTTCAGTTTCTCGGATATCTTTAGCCATTCATCAAACTTATTCTCCCTCCCCTTCAACGCCATCCTCTTGAGCAGCTTTTCGCCCAACTTCTGCTCCTCGAAAAGCGCGGGCACGTCGTAGATGGAGCCGACATCCTGGTTGGAGATAATCGCGTCTTTATCTATGTTGCAGAAGAGAGCCAGCTTGTCCGTCCTGACCTCATCCAGCCCATGCTTCGAACGGCAGATGAGAAAATCGGGCTCTATCCCTATCTCCCTGAGCATTTTCACCGAGTGCTGCGTCGGTTTGGTTTTCTGCTCCCCGACGCAGTCCAGTTCCACTATATAGCTTACGTGAGCGAAAACGACATTATCCCATCCCATCTCTCTCCTCATCTGCCTTGCCGCCTCTAAAAATAGCGTGTTCTCGTAGTCTCCTACCGTGCCCCCAATCTCCACAAGCGTTATCTCGTAATTCTTGGCTATCTCCATTATTCTGCTCTTTATCTCGTCAGTTATATGTGGTATCGGCTGTACGGTCTTTCCGAGATAGTCTCCTCTCCTCTCCCTATCGATAACTGTTCTATAGACCTGGCCCGTTGTTATGTTGTGCCTCTTCGTCAAACTCTTGTTGAGGAATCTCTCATAGTTGCCTAGATCCTGGTCTATCTCTCCGCCGTCATCCGTGACAAATACCTCGCCGTGCTCCGTGGGCCGCATAGTGCCAGCATCCGAGTTCAGGTAAGGGTCAATCTTCACACAGGTTATGTTGAACCCGCGGGACAACAGAATCCGACCGATGGAGGCGGTTGTTATCCCTTTTCCCAGTCCGCTCACGACTCCGCCGGTGACAAAAATTAGTTTCTGTTCCATATGTATTAAACTAAGGGATTCAGAGTTTAAAAATCTATCAAGTCATTGTATTGTAGAAAATCTCCAGATTTCTCTTGTACAGTTTCCTTATCCATTTCCTGTCCTGCGAGTACTCGTCGAGGAACCATTCGAAATATTTCTTGTTTATGAAGAATATCCCGCGGTTGTAGGCCCACTCCGCATCTATCCTGGAGTTTATCTTCAGGCCATAGTCGACAACGGCCACTGGCAGCACTTCATAATCGAGATTTTGTGTTGCCATATAGGCTTTGCCGAGATAGGACTCTCCGAGGCACTGCAGGGACAGGTCGCGGCCGAATTCAGGAATCTCTTTAGAGCCGTAGCCGTAGTCTGTCCTCAAGACTATGCTGTCCTTGTATATATCCAGCGTCTTGCTCGCACCGTTCTGGGTTTTTTCCTCGATGGCCAAGGCTGCCCAATGAGGCTCCTTCCAGACCAGCAGATCAATCTGTTTTGTCGCCTTGGTCCTGGGCAGCATCCTGTTCTTCCTGAAATAGCTGTTGCACTCGAAGATTCTCTTTGTTTCTATATCACAGAAGAAGTCCGTTATCTTTTTCTGTTCGAGCCGATGCTCATACCTAAGGCCGAACTTTTTCACGATTTGGATGAGCTCTAATTCTCCTTCTAGACTCATTGCTCTCCTTGATTTAGACTAAACAAAATTTCTTTATAAATCTTTGTGTGAATACTTCCACTATTCGGAAAAATAGCAGAAGAAACTGCAAGGGGGAATCGAAACACACATAAATAAAAATTCCTTTGTTTTAGGCACGGTGACTATATGCGGAGAGAGGTCCATCCACACACAGCGACAAAGATCATTGCGGCTTTAGATATAGCTGCAACTTTAGCCGTGGCGCAAGTCGGAGCGACCTACCACCTGTCCGCGTTTCATCCCCTGATTTTCGGAAGCGTTGCGGGAGCCACTTACGCGATCATCAAGCATGGCAACACCATATCCGGCCATATATTGGACATGACGGATTACGCGGCGGAAGCGTTCAAGAGATATCCCCTGTCCGGCGACTAGCTCTTGTATTTTCTGTATAAGTCGTCAACCGTCTTTCTGTTTATCCTCTTCCCGAAGCAGAGATGCGGGACTAGAGAGCCGGAGAAAGTCTTGGGCACATGGAGCAGCTCGTGGATTATCGTCTTTTCCTTCTCTTCTTGATTAAGTTTGTCAAAGTGCTCGGAAAGGACCTCTATGACATAATGCGGCTCGACCCTCAAGGCTTTCTGCCAGATCGCCGGCAATGACCATATCCTGGCTATGGCCCGGGCTTTAGACCCGTGGCTCCTCATGCAGACTATCCTCCAGGGCTTTACATGGTCCAAATCTAGACGATAGGCGATGTCTTCAACCATCTCTTGCACATCTGGGGCAGGCTCGGTCTTCATAAAAAATTAAAGAAGAAATAGTTTAAAACGCTTTCTCCGGGTGGAACTCGTCTGACCCGGGCTTATAGGCCAGCTTCACCTCTTCGCCAACGCTTTTTATCCGCGATAGAGACTCGGAATGCCTCTTGACCAGCCTATCGACTATATCCTCTATGTTGGTGGCCCTGAATCGCATGGGTCTTTCCAAATCTGCAGTGACAAAACCCATGTATCTCAGCGAGTCCAGGACGAAATAGATTTTAGTGTAAGGCACGCCCGTAGTCTCAGATATATCCAGAGCCGTAGAGTTCTGCTTAGCCAGGATAGTCGAGAGCACGCTTGATTGGTATCTGGTCATGCCCAGCTTCTGCAGGTACAACATGGTATCCACACTATCGCCCTCTTCCTTTCGGCTGTTTAGATGTAATATAGGTGAAGTAGAGCGAATTTTAGTGAAAAGTTTAACCGGTGTTAGAGTTAAAAAGCGCGTGATGCAGAAATCTTATATGCCCGCGCTTGAGAGTCTGTTGGAGGGCCTGGGCCTGAGCAAGTACGAGAAGAACGCCTATCGAGTGCTATTCAACGTCAGGAGAGCATCAGCGAGCGAGGTAGCGGCCAAGAGCAAGGTCCCGCAGGCCAAGATATACGCGGTCCTCAAGTCGCTCGAGAGGAAGAACCTGATTAGCCAAGAACTGTCGAAGACCAAGACCTACGCGCTGAATGACCCGTCTTCTAGCTTTGCAGGTATTCTCGAGCAGAAAGAGGCGCATCTGAGAGAGCTTAGAACAAAGACAGGCGCTGTATTAGACCTATTCGATAGTATGAACCCCCAGGCAAAGGCGGAGTTCGTCGAGATTTTGCACGGTAGGGAGAATGTGCTTGAGACCATAGATGGGCAATTCAAAAAGACCAAGTCGTTCTATTATGCTACTGCGGGTTTTAAGACAAATGACTCCGGCCTGCGCGAAGAGGTCAAGAAGATGATTGATAGAGGCGTCTCGGTCTGCTTCATGGGCAATATTGACTCGAAGAACATCTGGCTGGCTGAGAAATGGGCGAAGATAGGCGTTGAGGTGAAACACTCAGCCGAACTGGATAAAAGAGTAAGATTTTCGGTGCTTGACAAGAAATTCGCTAGTCTGACGCTAAAGGATGAAGAGTATACCACCGTCTGTACTAATTCTGCGCCGATAGTCCTAACGCTGATAGACCTTTTCCAATGGTACTGGAACAAGGCCATACCCCTGAAAGAGAGGAAAGCGCAGTTGCCAGAAGTCTCTATCGATTAACAACTCTTAGTGGTAAAAAGAGTATATATAGCCAGTCGCGCCTGAAAGATACCTAATTCTCGCGCTATCGCCGGAGAGAGGCATGATAGAGCTCACCCTGCCAGAATTCGATGTAGATGGCAAGAGCACAAAAGACCTCGTGATAATGCTCCTTCTCAAGAACCATCCGATGAGCGTGAAACAGCTCTGGTATAGAGTAAACAGGACGTTCGGAAGAAATATTTCCTACCAAGGGGTCTATAAGACTATAGCCACTCTCCTGGCAGCAGAGATCCTAAAAAAGAGCGAGATAGGGTATGAGATAAATCTGGAGTGGATAAGGAAAGTTAGGAAGTTCACCCAGGTCCTAGAGTCGACCTATGACGGAGACGGCCTGCCCATAGTCGCGGTCAGCTAGTTTTCCCGAGCGCCTCCGCAATTTTGAGCACCCTCTCTATATCGACCCGGTCAATCACGCCAACTAGTATGTTGCGGTTAAATACTGGCACTATCGGCACCTGCTCCCGCTCCATCACAGCTAGGGCGCTTTCAATGCCAGCAGCCACCTGCACGCGACCGACAGGTTTGGCTACGCTACCGACCTTATTCTTCCAGCTAGTCTTAGGCACTTTTGAAATATCCATCAGGGTGATTAGCTTTAGCCCGTCCTTAGTCTTGACCAGCGCACCCATGCTCTTTTTCGCAAGCATCTTCTTCAGCGCAGTGGCCATCGTCTCCTGCGAAGCAAGGACCAGATAGTTTTTTGACAGCACATCCCTTATCTTGATATTCACAAGCGTTTTATGCACAATCATGGAGTTGAATTCGGCAACAGCGCCAAATGCTATAAAGAAAGAGATTATCATTATCCAAATCTCGCCATAGAGGAATGAGACCATGAACAAGATGCCGGCCAAGACGAGGCTTATGTTCTTCGCTATCCTGGAGGCTTTGATGTAGTCCATCTTCAAAGCGAGCAGCGCCCTGAGGATTCTCCCCCCGTCCAACGGGAAGGCGGGCAGGAACAGGTTAAAGACGCCCAGGATCAGGTTGGCATAGAACGAATAGAAAAGTATGAGCTCAGGCAGGGGCAGATTAAAGGTCTGCGTCGGATCGAAGAACTGGACAAGCCAAGTCCCAAGCGGCACGGAGAATACGTAAGCTATTACTATGCAGACGTAGACAAATATTATGTTCAGGAGAGGGCCGGCGAGAGACATCTTTATCTCGGTTATGGGCTTTATGTCCGTGCTCTCTACCATGGCCATGCCGCCGATGGGCAGTAAAATTATCTTTCTGACCTTGATTTTGTTTCGGATCGCGACTATCGAATGTGCTAATTCATGGAGAGTTACGAAGAAGAAAATCAGGATGAGCAGCAGGGCCAGCATGGGCGATAGCAGCAGGAAAGCCAGTATGAACAGTATGAAAAACAGATGGAGCTCTATGTCTATTCCGAGGACTGATAGAATTTTATAGGATAGGTTCATATATTTTCACTATGGAACTAGCCGGTCTCTGTACGATTTGTAGTAAGGGCTCGCGGACCTTAAATACTTGTTGGAAGTGCGGAGCGAGGGTATGCGGTGCCTGTTTCGATTCACAGACGGGGCTCTGCATAAGATGTTCGCCGAAGGGAAAAGCATGGAAATAGAAAAATACCTGGCGCAGATAGCGAAAGACTTAGGTGTTGACCAGAACAGACTGGAGCAAGAGTACGGAAAAGGGGGCATTATTTTAGGGACAGACTATAAAGTTCCCTATCTCAGGTTCAAGAAAGGAGACCATGATATAGAGGAAGGGACCGTTGTCTTTCTCGGAAAAGAGCTGGCCTATGCGCGCGGCTTTCCTAAGATACGCAGAGCCATGTTCCTGGCAGGTGCGCTGAAGAAGCATATACAAGGCGGATTCCAGGCCGAGGAGAAGCTCGACGGCTATAATGTGAGGACCGTCTATCTCGGCGAATTGGTCAGCCTAACCAGAAAGGGGGTCTTCTGTCCCTATACCACGGAGCATGTCAAGGCCATGCTGAAGAAGAATAACTTTTTCGAGGAGCACAAGAACCTGATGCTGTGCGGCGAGGTCGTAGGGCTCCAGAACCCCTACCAGACCAAATCCTATCCAGAGGCTAGAGACTTTGGCTATTTCGTTTTTGACATAAAGGACAGAAAAACTGGCCGCTCCCTGTCGGTCGAGGAGAAGAACAGGATGATTGCCAAATATGGTCTTCCCTCTGTAAGGAATTTCGGGATATTCACAGCAAAAGACAGCAAGAGACTCCTAACCCTGGTCAGGAAGTTAGGGGGCGAGAAAAGAGAGGGAATAGTGCTCAAGTCTATGGACATGGAGAACCAGATAAAATATACGGCGAACCAGAGCACGAACAACGACCTGAAATACGCGTTCAAGTTCTTTTTTGACTACGGCCAGCAGTTCATGTTCCGGCGCCTGATACGGGAAGCGTTCCAGGCATACGAGCTCGGCCTATCCAAGAAAGAGCTTGAGAGAGAGGCGGGAGAGTTAGGCAAAGCCATTCTGATCCCCATGGTCGAGACAATCAGGATGATAACCGAGGGACGAGAGGTCACAGAGGATTTTGAGATCGCTGTTCCTGATGCTGCTTTCGGTAAGGCATTCATAGAGCATTTGAAGCACTTGGGCGTGAAGGCGACGGTAGAGCACGTCAGCAAAGGCAAGAAAGAGACTGTCATAAAAGTCAAGAGGCACTATCCCGCGACCAACGACAAGGTAAAAGCCTATCTTAGCGGGGAATTCTGCAGTGATTGATATGGGTCTGGAGAAGACAGCGGCTATAGTCATAGGGAAGTGCATGGCTGTGAAAGACTCGGAAAAGGTTCTGATAGTCACGGACAGTTTTGCGGAGAAGATAGGGCAGGCACTGTATAGCCAAAGCGCGAAGATAGCCGATACCATAATGGTGAAGATGCCTGAGACCAAACTCGATGGCCAAGAACCGGCGAAGGAGATAGCCGACCTGATGAAGAAGTTCGATGTAGTGATGTGTCCTACAAGGCATTCGCTGACCCACACCAAGGCAAGAAAAGCGGCCACGCAGAAGGGAGCGAGAATAGCCACCCTGCCAGGCATAACCGAGGAGATGTTCCTGAGGGCGGTGGATATAGACTATGACGAGATCAGGAAGAGATGCGAAAAAGTGAGCGATGTGCTGAGCAAATCATCTAAAGTCAGGATATTGACGAGATCCGGGACCGATTTCCGCCTTGAGGTTGCTAGGTCCAAAGTGATTGAGGACAACGGCAGCTACACCAGGCCCAAAGACTATGGTAACCTGCCTGCTGGAGAGGTGTTTTTAGCCCCTAAGGACAGTGCGGGTGTATTTGTCATAGACCGCCTCAAGGACCTCTGCGGGCCCAAGACCAAGGTGTCTGTCAGGAATAACACAGTACAGGAGGTGTTCGACAAGAGCCTGCGCGAGCTCATGTGGAAATACAAGAACGCACGAAACATCGCGGAGTTCGGGATAGGTGTCAATCCGAAAGCGATACTGTCCGGCAATACGCTTGAAGACGAGAAAGTTCTTGGGACATGCCATATAGCCTTTGGTTCTAACTTCGACTTCGGCGGTAGGGTCAAATCAGAGGTGCACTGGGACGCAATTTTATTAAAGCCCACCGTCTATTTTGATGACAGGAAGATAATGGACGAGGGAGAGTTGTTGCTATGAAAAACCCACCGATGTTATTGACCGCGGTTCTGGTGATGGTCTTTCTCACTTATTTCGCCGTGAATTATGACGCCCAGATTTTCTCTGCGATAAAGTCGGTCCAGAATCCGGTTCTGGGCGTAATCATGCTATTAATCACGAATATCGCCACGCTTTACATCGGCGTTCCGATAGTTCTGGCACTCATCTACTTCTCGAAAAAAAGAAAGCTCCTGGCCGACCTGTTCGTAGGGCTGCTGATTGCGATAGCACTGACCATGCTGCTTAAGATGTTGATAGCGAGACCAAGACCAGAGGACATCATGAATGTAGGTTTCTGGGCTTCAGCCGCGTTCTCTTCATTTCCGTCAGACCATGCATCAACGGCTTTCGTGATGTTCGGGATAATAGGGCATCATCTGAAAAAATGGAAACTATGGCTCTATCTCCTGGCCGCATTGATAGCAATCTCGCGCGTCTACCTCGGCGTACATTTCCCCACAGACGTCTTGGCTGGCGCTTTCCTCGGTATCTTGGTCTCCCAGTTGACGATAAAGTACAAGCTCGGACAGAGGTTCAGGAAGGCCCTCAGAAGGAGATAGCTTTTATATTTCCTTTTCCTAATTGGTTGGTGATGCAATGGTTGTGATAAAGTCTATCTGCAGGCAGTGCTTCTCACAGAAGGGCTACAGCATGGAGATACTGCTGGACCCCATAACAGGTGAGTACGTCTGCAAGAAAGACGCAGGACACAGGTACAAGAAAGAGGAAGACGGCTCATTTAGAACCGTGTAATATCGCGTCCGCCATGGCCTTCCCGCCGATAGCAGAGGGCATAACTACTTCCGATGCTCCGGCCTGTTTCAACTTCTTGACGCTTTCCATTCTTTCAGCCCTTGCGACCACCTTTATGTTCGGGTTCAACTCTTTTGCTGTTAGAGTCAAAAAGACGTTGTCCGCGTCAGAGCCCATAGCCGCTATCAGAGTCTTTGCTCTCTGGACGCCCGCCGACTTCAATGTGTCTTCGCTTAGGACATCGCCTTCCATGACAAGATAGCCCTTCGCTAGAGCTTCTTTTGCCATGTGGGCGTCTTTCTCCAACACCACCAACTCTCTTTTGCTTGCGTGAAGATTCCTAGCTATCTCCGACCCGACCCTCCCGTAGCCGCAGAGTATGCAGTGATCCCTCATGCCATCAATCTTTTTCTTCATTTTCATACCCCCCAATACCTCTCTTACCTTCCCCTCGCTTATGAATGAAACAACAATATCGAAAGCTGTCCAAAGGCAGGCCCACTCTATTATCATGATTAAAGCGGCGATTATGATTGTCAGCCTGTTCTGGTACTCGAAACCATGGCCCACCGCGCTTGCGAACGTATTGTAAATCGCCTCACTGAACGATTGGTGCTCTAGGACCACAAAAGTGACTGTTCCAATTATCAGTATGAAGACGACCATCACGACCAGAACAAGTATCTTTTTCTCGAGTTTCAAAAATTCTTCAACGTTGAAGTTCCCCCATTTCACCATTATATCACTGGACTCTCTGGTTCCGTCTCTGGTACTACCTCTCCAACGGGAATCTC
>CAYVZL010000011.1:0-14690 GCA_964456465.1 Microcaldota archaeon | reverse complement strand
CCATATCCTCTTTCGAACCCATTATTATAGGAACAATCATTGGCTCACCCCAGCAGTCCACGCTGTTTTAATTTTTGATAATCATTCTTTATAAGTTCTCTCAACGGCCTGACCTCGAAATGCCTCTCGCCAGTCCATTCGTTGCAGGCGCTCTTATAGATGTCCGAAGCCAGCTCCAATAGCTCTGGCGGCAGCTTAGGAGGCACAGGCCACCGCTCCTCTGGAAGATTCTGCTCTTTCGCCTCCATGAATTCAGCATACCATGGCGTTCTCTTGTAGTAGTCCCTCAAGAATTGCTTGCTCAGCGTAAATCCGTCCAGCTCGAACCTGTCCTCATCCAACGTGCCAAAGACGTCGACCCACATCAGCCTGCCGCTAGAGTCGATAGCTCCTTCCACTTTTCCGTCCATGTGCTCCCATCCAAGCTTCACAGACCTTTCGCGCAGATAACCGTTGATTTTCAATGCCTGTCCCCTTATTTCATCCATCCTCTCCGGACCAAGACGATAATAATCTATAATCTCTTGGATCGTTCTGAAATACCTGTCGAATGTCTCAAACTTGGTGCTGAAGTCAATTATCGGCTTCTTCAGTTTCTCGCCCGGTCTTCCATCATGGTCAAGGCCCAGATCTTTCCAGGTTGTCTCTCCCTTTGCCACGCGCTTGAAGACAGAACTCCCCTCAGGCAGCGCGTCCCTGAAAATAATCTCCAACGGGACCATGCAGTTTCTAGACTCGGGTGTAAGCTTCTCCGGTTCTATCCTCCTAACCAGCTTGATTTTCATCTCGTTTTTTGACTCTAGACCGATGAAGTGAGTTTTCAATCCTCTTTTCTCGAGTTCCTTAAAGTTAGTGGCAGCCATTAGACAGAGAGCCTCGCCCTTGCCCTTGATATGGTCGGGCATCTCGCCGTAGTCAAATATGGAGTATCTATCGCTGAAGACGAAGACCCCCTCGCCCATTTCAGCCTCAGTCGGTTTTCTGATGATTTTCAGGTCCTTGACAGAGCCCATAATTTCACCTTTTGAATTTTTCGATAAGCGCTCTTGCTCTCTCTTTCGCATTGCCCAGATACGTCTCTGGGTCCATCAAGTCGCTTATCTCTTTCTTGTTCATGTACTTGGTTATCTCCTCGTCTTGCAGAAGCAGTTCGGACAAAAGCCTATTCTCCCCCATAGCGGTCCAGGCGAGCCCCTTCACCTTTTCATGCGCCCTCTGCCGGTCCATGCCCTTCAGAGCCAGATCGGTCATTACCCTCTCCGCCATGACGCTGCCTTTTGTGAAGAAGATGTTGTCATAGGCTTTTTTCTGGTCTATCGCCATGTTGCCCACTATGTTCGTCATTATCCTCAGCATGTAGTCGAGCGTTATGAAAATCTCCGGATAGCGGTAACGATAGGGGGCAGACTGCTTTAGGTCGCGGGCGTGCGAGAAGTTTAGCTCCAGTTCCGTGACCAGATCGCCCCTCAGTATGGCGCTCATTCCCATTATCCGCTCTAACCGGAACGGATTCTTCTTGTGCGGCATGGTCGAAGAGCCCACCTGCTTGGCCGACGTTTCCTCGCTGACCTCTCCTATCTCCGTCCTGCTCAGATTCCAGAAGTCTGATGCTATTTTCTCAAGGATGTTGCCCAATATGACCAAATCAGCAAGCAGATAGAGGAGGTTGTCGCGAGGGGGGAGCTGTCTGGCATGAAGGCCGACAGGCAAACCTAGTTCTATGAGAGTGTTCTTCTCGAGCGCTGTAGCATCCAGCCCCAATTCAGTGAAAGAGTTGGCCGTTCCCACCGCACCGGAGATTTTTCCGACATTCAGCTCCGTGTCATTCCTTACCCTCTCTAACGCCGTATTGAGCTGGTCCGCGTAGCCGATGAGCTTGAATCCATAAGTAGTCGGAAGAGCGTGCTGACCATGGGTTCTGTCAATGCAAAGCCAGCCCTGCGTCTCTTCCGCCCTTTTTACTATGGCCTGAATAAGTTTTTCGATATCAGTCAGTACCAAGTCAACGCTCTGCTTTACGAGAATGGCTTTTGAGGTCTCGGTTATGTCCGCAGAAGTGGCTCCCAAGTGTATCTTTCCGCCCGCTGGTCCGGCCTGTTCAGCAAGAGCCTTCACAACCGCCATAATGTCGTGGTTTATCTCCGCCTCTATCTCTTTCACTCGTTTAAGGCTCACTTTGGGAATGGCCTTCTCTATAGCCTCGGCCTCTTCGAGAGAGACCAACTCTGGCTTCATTCCGGCGATAGCCTTGGAGAGAGCAGCTTCGACCCTCATCTGCTGTCTTACCTGGTTCTCTTCCTCCCAGATAGCATTCATCTCTTTGACCTTGTACCGGGAGTCGATGGGATGTACCACATGCTCTCCCTCAGTAGAAATGTCCATTACCACGATATCACTCTCTCAGAAACCCTTTGCACAAAAATTATGGGCGAACTATTTAATAATTGTAAGCGGTCATTTTTTTGCCAGTGAGTTGTAACGACGATATGCCTCCATGACTCTCTTTTGAGGCGCGTCAAGTCTTTTTGCCACTGCGCCGGCTGGGTCGCCCTTGTATTTTATCGATTCGTAGCATTCCCTGTCAAAAAGATAGTCTTTTCTTCGTTCCTCAGGTATCTTGAACTGCATGAATGTGATTTTTTTCTCACCCCCCGCGGTCATCATCCTAGCCTGCACCCCGTAGGTTTTGAAAAGCCGGAGGTTGGTCTTTGAAGCCCAGCTATTTGGCGCAGAATAGTCGAACATGTCGCTTCCAGTTGCTATTATAAAACCGTTTGGTGAGCCGAGATTTGGGAGCACGGTTTTGTTGAAGCCCTCGCCGAGAGAAGTCGGCTCAAAGCTAATCATGGACGAGACCTTTCTGTCATCTATGTGGGGCTTTTCTAAATCCATCACACAACCTTTCATCGGTTTTGCC
This sequence comes from Microcaldota archaeon, assembly GCA_964456465.1. GTDB lineage: Archaea > B1Sed10-29 > B1Sed10-29 > B1Sed10-29 > CAYVZL01 > CAYVZL01. The sequence continues at coordinate 11,773 of CAYVZL010000011.1, read as the reverse complement.
CTTACCTCCTTCTTCCCGGCGTTTGAAATCTTTACCCCCTCTTTCGCACGTCTTACCCATGGTTTGTAAATGTCCGTAAAAATCACCCCGCCCTTATTCGCCGCTCTTACTGCTCGTGCAAAATCTCCAGTAAATCCCGCGACCACCACGATGGGCTTGGCGCTCTTTTTTACTCCAAAATACTCCAGAGCCTTTTTTACGGATTCTTTCATGGAACCTAACTGGGTTTGATTAACGCCTGTAGCCCCGCGGTCGTACCTGATTGCCTCCTTTGTTTTATACACAGTAAAACCGAGGGAGCGCTGTCCGCATTCTTTCTTCACTTCTTTGTAACTCTTGTATGAACGCATGTCACTTCATCATTTTCTTCGCTTTTTCGTATGCCTCTTTTGACCTTTCTTTTAGCGGACCGCCGCCCTTTATCTCCTCTCGCCCGCCGGCACTTCCGCCCATTATAGAAGCGGCCTCTTTGACTGCCTTCTCTATGTCCTTCTTGCACTCCTTGCCCTTTATTCCGAAGACGACCCCGTCAGAAACAAGCACTACACAGGCTTTCGGGTCCTCTTCGACTATCTTCCTTCCTATGTTCTGCATTACCTTCATATCGGCTCCAGGGACATACTGCACCATTTCCTTAACTTCTATCTTAGCCGCCAGCTTCTCCTTGATCTTATCCATCTCCTTCCTGACGTCCTTCCACTTCTCTATGAGTTCTTCGGTTTTTAATTTGTCGAGTTTCTGCTTGACGGCTTTCAGGCCAAGTTTATTCTTTAGAGCATTGAGTTCCGCTTCGAGCTTTGCTATCTCCTTTATCCAGTCGCTCTTGTCTTTGGCCGTGACCTCTTTCTGCTTCTCCACATGCCTGCCAATGAGCTGCTCCCCGGCGAGATACTCCAGCCTGATGACTCCGTCCTGCTTCTTGTAGGAATTTATGAGCTTGATTGGTCCGACCTCGCTAGTATTGTTAGCATGGGTGCCGCCGCAGGCCTCTATATCCCAGTCCGCGATAGACACGATCCTGATCTCGTTAGATGGTATCGCGCCTCCCTGATAGATGCGGAAGCCGTATTTCTTCTCAGCCTCAGCCCTGTTCAAAACTTCCTTCTTTATCGGTCTGGCCTCTTTTACCACTTTGTTGGCCAGCTCCTCAATCTTCTTCATCTGCTGCTCTGTCAAAGGCTCGAAATGGGTGATATCCAGTCTGGCCTTGTCCTCTTTCTTCTCTGAGCCCGCCTGCCAGACGTGCTTGCCCAAGACCCGCTGTGCTGCTCCGTTGATTATGTGGGTGGCAGTGTGGTGCTTCATTAACTGTAATCTCCTCTCTTTGTCTACCTTACCCGTTACTGTTGTTTTACTGAGTTTACTTTCCAATTGATGCACTATCACATCCCCCGCTTTCTGGACGTTCAAAACAGCGATTCCATCTATCGTTCCTTTGTCGTAATCCTGACCACCAGATTCGGGATAGAAGCCGGTCTGGTCCAGCACAACATAGTTCTTGTTGTTCTGCGCCCACTCCTTCAAGACGCGAGCCTTGAACTCAAAAATATCATCATAATATAATTTCTTGGTTGGTGGCAGACCCTTGACATCATACTCTTCCTGTTTCTTCTGCTCAGCGCTCGTCACATGAGTCTCTGATATCTTCGCGTAGAAGTCTTGAGGGACAGAAACTTCAACCTTCTCCTTTCTCGCCACATCCTTGACAAGCTCAGGTGTTATCCCCTCAGATTCGTAAAGCGTGACCATGCTCTTGAAGTCGATGCTCTTGGTCTTCCTGATGAGAGACAGGACAGTCCTCCTCGATTTGTCCAGCGTCTCCTTATACTTCTTTTCTTCATGCTCCAGTATGGTATTGACTTCATCCAGCGACTCGATTAGTTCTGGATACTGTTTCTTCCATTCTTTCGCGTGCCACTCGACTACATCTTTCAGGTCTATCTTCCAGCCATAGTCGTCGATGAATCCCAGTGAACGCCTTAGAATCGCCCTTAGGTTATAGCCGCCACCAACATTAGACGGAAGAACGCCATCGCCCAAAGCGAACAACAGGCTTTGAGTGTGATCTGCAATAGAGTAGAGCGCGGCCATGGGCATGACAGATTCTCTGAGTTCTTTCTCATCCGTCCTCATCTGCTTCGAGATAGCCTTCCATATTAATTCCATCTGTTTGACATTACCAGCATCAACATCCATTATACTCCCCAAAGGCACGAACCTCTCGAATAAATCCGTGGGCTTGTGGCCCGATTTTTTGAAGAGATTGACGCATACATCAGGATATTCTGCGTCGTACATGGTCCTGCTTCCGTCGACCAGCCAGGCTATCCTTCCCTGGCCCATGCCCATATCCAGCACCTTTAGCGGCAGAGGTTCGTAACCGGAGTCTGTCGTCCTGTACATCATGTAGACCTGGTTCCCTATCTCCAGCCCCCTAGCAAAGAATTCCATGGAGACTCCAAGGTTGCCCCCTCCGCCCCATTGGCTCTCGATTACGCTGAACTCGTTTTTGGGTATTCTCATTTCGTCGGTGAACCATTCGAAAAGGTCCCTGAAGTATTTGGGCTGGTCAAATTTCTCCGGCGGCATGAACGCGTGCTGTCCTATCATCACGAAGCCCGTGTTATGTCTCCCGGTTATGCCGACATTCTCCACTTCGTTAAATCGCAAGCAGTATTGAGGAACTACCAGCGGGTTGGCCGGCGGTTTTACGGCACCAGAGACGACGTGGGGCTGGAAATCATAGATAGAAGCCTGGACAAAGTCGGTGTCATCCCTCCAGCGGGCTGCCACCGGGTATCTGGCGATCGGGCTATAGCCACGTTTCTTGAAGAAGTTGGAAAAACTCTGCCAGCATTCGACAAAATCCAGCCTCTTGCCGACAGGCCGCCCGATGAAAGTATATTCTGCGCCGCACTCGGGGTCTCCGCACCTGTCCCTCTTATCGATAGCCCAAAAATAGCTTCCGCACTTAGAACATTTATTACGCATGAATCCTTTCTCTCTCAGGACTTTGATGGGGTAGAAACTGTTCGGGTCGGCGTCAGCTTTCTTTTTCAGCTCCTTCTTCATCTCGGCGATAGAACTCATACAGTCTCTTCCCCCTCTGCTGTCCTAATCCTTACGTCTCTCACGTGCTTCTTGGCGGCTAGAGCCAGTTTGTGCAGCTCATCGCGGGTCGGAGATTTGACCTTATTATACTCCTCGTCAAAACAGCCTTTCTCCGGCGTGAACTGCTGCAAGACGTATAAGTCGCAGTATTTGCCGACCTCTTCCGCTATCTCTTCTATGTCATGCTCTCTAAATATCAGGCCAGGCACTATAGTAGTGCGGCATTCCAGCACGAAGTTGAACGCTCTCCTCAGTTTCAGTATCTCCCTTATGTTCTTTACGGCCTGTGTCGCATCCCTTTGGATTACCCTTGAATATTCGTGCTCCCTCTCCAAAGGCGCCTTTACGTCCAGCGCAATATAGTCTATAAGGTTTCGGGCTAATAGTTCGGCTATAACCCCGGCGTTTGAGCCGTTCGTGTCTATCTTGACGGACAGGCCGGCTTTCTTGAACATATGGATTAATTCTGATAGAGCGTCTGGTTGCATCGTTGGCTCTCCGCCGCTGAAGACAACGGCATCTATCAGCTTCTTCCCCTGCATGACCAGGTCGAATAGCTGTTTCGTGTCCTGCCTTGCCCCCATCCGCTGGTCGAGAATACCTAAATTGTAGCAGTAGTGACAACGAAAGTTACAACCGCTGAATAATATCACACTGGCCGATTTGCCTTCATAGTCTATTGTCGACAGAGGCAGGATTCCGCCGATTACTACTTCCATGTTCTTATCTTAACCAATACGTATATAAAAAATACTTACTTAATTCTGCATGATGATGAAAAAGTTCAGCAAGGACGCGGACCAGCTGAAGATTTATCAGGGAGTTTTCGACGATTACACGCTCAAGACACTGGTAGATTTGGCGAGCAAGCACTATTTCAACACTTTAGACTATCCTATATCCACGGGCAAAGAGGCCGACGTCTATAGAGCGACGACCAAAGAAAGAGGCTATCTCGCCATCAAGATATACCGGATAGAGACGAGCAACTTCAGGAATATGTACGACTACCTCGCCGGCGACATCAGGTTCGCCCATATCAAGAAGAATAAAAGGTCTATAATCAAGACCTGGTGCCAAAAAGAGTATAGGAACCTGAGAGACATGCATGAAGCCGGCATAGGGGTGCCCAGGCCGATTAAGTTCATGAATAACGTCCTGATAATGGAGTTCCTCGGAGAGAACGGAATGCCTGCTACCCTATTGGTCAAGCAAAAGCCGAAACAGCCGAAGAAACTGATCGCGACCCTAACCAGATACATAAAGGAAATGTACAAGAAAGCGAATCTGGTCCACGGCGACTTCTCTGAATTCAATATCATGATGATTAGAGAGAAGCCTTACCTGATCGATGTGTCGCAGGCGCTCAGGACAGAGCACGTGACTGCTAAAGAATTATTAAAGAGGGACATCCACAATTTAGCGAGGCTTGCGAAGAAGTATGGAGTAGATTTCGATGCAGAAAAAGTATACGACAGCACTGTTTGATGTTGACGGGACGATAGTCACTTTGGACGGGGTAGTTAAGGCGGTGCAGGAGACATTGACCAAGTTCGAGCTGAAGTCGATGAGCGCGCACGACATCATCCACCGCTTCATGGGCCGGTTGATAGAGGACGAGCTGCCGAGGATCTATCCCCATATAGCAAATGAGATTGATGAGATTGTCAAATATTATAGTAAGATATTTGTCCAGAAGCACAAGAAGTTTGAAGATTTACAGCCTTATGTCAGAGAGGTGTTCAAGCAGCTCAAGCAGAACAATGTCAGGATAGGGATAGTCACCACCAAAGGAAGGCCAGAGGCGCTCGCAGTCCTTCGCGACTATGACCTGCCTTACGATGCGCTGGTCTCCCATAACGAAGTCCATGCGATAAAGCCGAGTCCAGAGCCAGTCATGAGGGCTATCGACGAGCTGTGGGCCAAGCCAAGCGAGACTATAATGACAGGGGACCACATATTCGATATGATGGCAGCCAGGACCGCGGGTTGCGACTGCGTTGGAGTGCTTACCGGCGCGTCCACCAGGAACGAGCTGTTAGAGGCAGGCGCAACATATACTATCAACAACCTGAGCCAATTGCCTAAGATAATGGGGTTAAAATGAAGGAATATACGGACTATGTGCTCATACCGAAGGAAAGGATTGCCGTACTTATAGGCAAGGAAGGGAAGGTCAAAAAGGACATAGAAAAGCGTGGGAAGGTGTCTATGGACATCGATTCCGAGTCTGGCGAGGTCTCCGTAACGCGAAAATTGGAGAAAGATGCCTCGGCGGCACTCATCGCTTTGGACATAATTAAGGCGATAGCACGCGGTTTTAGCCCCCAGAAGGCTTATAAACTTTGGGACCCTAACATATACTTAGAGACTATAGACCTTACCGAGTTCTTAGGTCCTTCTAGCAAGTCGTTAGAGCGGGTTAGGGCCAGGATCATAGGACGGGAGGGCAAGGTCCGTAACTATATCGCCAGACTGACCAGCACGGATATAGTTATATACGGCAAGACCGTCAGTATCTTGGGCGAGGCGGACAATGCCGGCCTAGCTAAAGAGGCTGTCTTCAAGATTATAGACGGTTTGCCCCATAATGCTGTTTTTAGGTTCTTGGAGAGCAGGAGAATGTAGGTGACGCTGTGACAGATATCCACAAAGGATTTGCAGAGCACTCAGTAGCGGAGTTTTTCAAGAAGAACAGGCAGATGCTCGGCTATTCAGGAAAAATACGTTCATTGACCACTGTAATCCATGAATATGTCACTAACAGCGTTACATGGGATACGCCTACCATCATCAAGACCAAAGAAGGAGTGGAGATAGTTCCGATAGGCCAAGTGATAGATGGAAAGATGGACCAAGGAAAGACTGATAGTTATGCTGGTATGGAGTCTTTGCGCGATTTCGACGGATTCCAGGTGTTGTGTTTCGATAAGGAAACCCAGAAGCTCAAGTTCAAGGAGGCAAAGTCGCTCCACAGACACAGGATGACCGAAGAGGAGAAGGTTTACAAGATTAAGGCAGTTGGAAACAGGACAGTTGAGTCCACAGCGCACCACGGCCTGTTCACGCTAAGGAATGGCAAGGTCGAAATGGTTAGAGCTGACGAGTTGAATGTTGGGGATTATCTCGTTGTCCCGCGCAAGGCCTGGCCAGAAGAGAAGCAGACTGAGGTTAATCTGATTGAAGAGGCGCTCAAGCTGCCTGATGAAGAGTTGAAGGAGTTTGGTGTTTACGGAGTCAGAGAGATTTTGTTCAGCAGAAGGGACCTGATGGACAAGATAAAGAGCCAGCTGAACCATCGGGAGAAGCACTATTATTTCTACAGCAAATACATGCTCTGCGACAGATTGCCAATAAGGCTGTTGCGCGTGCTCACTCCTGAAGAGAGGAAATTGTTTTATTCATGCTCTGTAGGCGCGAGATATTCCAAGCGCCATCTGCCAGCCATCTTGCCAGTCACGTAGGAGCTTATGGAATTCCTTGGCCTGTATGCTGCAGAGGGCAACACTAGAGAGTCACTGCGTTCTGTATCCCTCTCGTTCGGAGTACATGAGAAGGAACTGATTGATTATGCCATAGGGATATGTAAACGCCTTTTTGGAGGAGTATTTCTTAAGAAGGCGCACAGTACTGCTGTTAACGTTACACTCGGGAATGTAACTCTCGCTTTTGTTTTGAAGAAGATATTCAAGTGCGGGGCCAGGGCAACCGAGAAGAGGGTTCCACCGCTCGTATTCAATGTCACCCATGATTTAGCAAGGCATTACTTCTTTGCATATCTGGCAGGAGACGGCTATCCCTCAAAGAAGCTTTTCGATTCTTTAATCAGCAAGGAGTTTTATGTTCCAAAAAAGGTTACATTAGCCACCTCTAGTGAGAAACTGGCGCTTGACCTGACCTATCTCCTGTCTTGCTTAGGAATCTCTTACAGCCTTCAGGAAACGCCGGCTGAAACAAGAATGGTGTTGGAAAAGGTGGCGAATTTCAAGAGGTCTTACAGGATTGAGTTCTATCTCAACCAGGTTAATTCGCCGCTTAACTTCTATCCGATAGAGAGGGGCGGGATAAGCGCAGTAACTGATTGCAAGCTAAAGTGGGCGATAAACTCAAGAGACCAACAAATAGTGCAGATGGAAAAGGTCGCTAAGCTGGCGTTGAAAGGAGCGCTAGTCACTTCGGAAGCGGTGACTTTCTGCAACGGCGACCTAGGAGTACTCCAGATAACAGAGATTGAGGCAAGAGAGCCCAGGGATAATGAATTGGTTTATGATTATTCGATTGATGGCGATGAGAACTTCATAGGCGGGTTTGGGGCCGTGTGCCTGCATAACAGCCTAGACGCCTGCGAGGAGGCCGGCGTTCCACCAGACATCTTCATCCAGGTAGACAAGCTGGGGCAGGAGCACTACAAGGTGACTGTGGAGGATAACGGGCCAGGGATACCAAAGAAGCTGGTGGGAAAATCGTTCGGCAAGATGTTGGCAGGTACCAAGTTCCATCGTTTCCAGCAGGCGAGAGGCCAGCAGGGCATCGGGGGCGCAGGCTGTGTCATGTTCGGGCAGATTACTACCGGCAAGCCCACGAAAGTCATAACATCGACAGGCAATGGCACCATCTACGAATGCCGCCTGACTATCGACATCAAGGCCAATGAGGCGAAGATGGGCGACGAAAAGGAGTATACGGGCCAGATGCGCGGCACTAGGGTCGAGACGGAACTCAAGGACGTACTCTATCAAAAGAGCGACCAGAACCCGGATGAATACCTGAGGAGAACTGCTCTAGCCAACCCGCATGTCAAGATAACTTACATTAATCCAGATAATCTCACGACAGTTTACGACCGAGCTATCGACGCGGTTCCACCCATGCCCAGAGGCACCCAACCGCACCCGAAAGGAGTGACTGTCGACGACCTATTGAGCATGGTCAGCGTGACTAACGCCAGGACTGTCAAATCGTTCCTATCAACTGAGTTCTCAAGGATGAGCTCGGCTAAAGCAGAGGAGATATCGAAGCAGGTCGCCTTCGACACGAACAAACGGCCTAAGGACATGAACTGGGAGGAAGCGGAGCAGATAGTCAGCGCTATAAAGAAGATGACCTTTATCGCGCCTCCCACTGACGTGCTTATCCCAATCAATGAGCAGCATCTGGAAAAAGCTTTGGAGAACATCCTGCAGCCGGAATTCAAGTCCGTGCTTACAAGACCTGCCGCGGTCTATAGTGGCGGCGTTCCGTTCATAGTCGAGGTAGCTCTGGCATATGGCGGAAAAGCTGGCCTTCCGCTCAATGGTAATCCAGAACAGGCTCAAAACAGGATGGAGATAATGAGGTTCGCCAATCGAGTCCCTCTTTTGTTTGATGCAGGCGGCTGCGGCCTGACAAAGGCTGTGCAGACTATCGAGTGGAAGAGATACGGGCTTCAAGAGGATTTGCCGCTAACGGTGCTTGTAAACTTCACTTCAATCCATGTTCCTTACACAGGAGCCGGAAAGCAGGCCGTGGTCGATGACGAGGACATAATCAAGGAGATAAGGCTCGCTCTCATGGACGCTGGGAGAAAGTTGGGCACTTATGTTTCTGGCAGAAGAAGGAAATCCGAGTCTGAGGCCAGGCTAAAGGCTTTAATGAGGTACGTTGATCCTGTGGCCGAGGCTCTTAACGGACTCACAGGTGTTTCTGCTTCAAGACTCAAGAAGGAGCTGTCTGCGTTGATCGAGACGAAATACTCGGCAGGCGAGATAGAGGAAGGCAACGGAGAAGAGGAAGCTGTTTCAGAGGAGATTGGGGAAAATGAAGAAGAGTAGCGAGGATGTTGACAAGAAGCTGAAGGGCCTGGGCAACAAGATTGTCAAGGAGATAGAAGGCAAGGAGTCGCCCAAGATAGAGATACCGGTTAGAGGATTGTCTAACGTGGAGTATGACGAGAAGACCGGGCTATTGAAGCTTGGCGGCCAGGTCTCTAAGAGGTCGTTCCTTAACTATGCGCATGCAAGGAAGTTCATGCAGACGGTGCTAGTGGCTAATTTCACTTATAACGAATTACTGAAGACGGGCTTGCACACCAGCCTGAGAGACATGTATTATGCGCTCAAGAGGACATTGCCTAACAGCAACGAGAACACCTTCGAGGAGCAGACAGAGAGCGACCCCTGCGTCGTGGATCTAGAGGTTGCGGTAGACACGCTGAGAGAGGACCTGCACCTGAGCGCCGATGTCCGAGGCAGGGTTGTAGGACCAGTCACTATAAAGGACAGAGGAGACACCATCGACTGGGCGAAGCTGGGCTCAGGCGGCTGGGCGATACCCTCTAACGTCGAGGATATCGAATTCAAGAAAGTCAATGCGAAGTTCATACTGGTCATAGAGAAGAACGCAGCGTTTGAGAGATTGCATGAGGATAAATACTGGGAGAAGAACAACTGCATTCTAGTAACTACGCAAGGCCAGGCAGCGAGAGGACCGCGCAGGCTAATCCAGAGACTGTCGACAGAGTACAAACTGCCTGTCTATGTGTTCACGGATGGAGACGCCTATGGATGGTATATCTATTCAGTCATAAAGTACGGCTCAATGGCGTTAGCGCATACTTCAGACAGGCTAGGGACACCGGACGCCAAGTTCCTGGGCCTGACCATGAAGGACATAGAGAAGTACAAGCTAGAGAAGTATACGATCAAGGCAAAACCAGTTGACATAAAGAGAGCCAAGGACATGATGAAGTACGACTGGTTCCAGACCAAAGCCTGGCAGAACGAGCTCAAGACGATGCTAGAAAAGGGCTATAAGGCCGAATTAGAGGCGTTGTCTTCCAAAGGCCTGAAGTTCATCACAGAGACCTATCTGCCTGAGAAGATAAAGAACAAAGATTTCCTGGAGTGAAAAAGTTTATAAAGATGTATTGCATTACTATTAGCACTCATTCTGGAGTGATATGATGCGAGTGATACGTGCCAAGACAAAACAGGCCCTCATAGAAGAGATCAAGGGAATGAACGCGGACGACTCCGAGTATTACCTCAATCTCAGACCAACAGTCGACATAATAGAGGCGCTGATGGAAAAATGCAACGGAGTCAAGCGAATAAGCTGCCCGCCCAGCCTGTTACAGCAGACTGCCAAGAAAGTTTTCAAGCTCACCAACGAGAAAGGGATAAAGCTGGATGCGGGAGAGTTCAAAGTCGGCAGACCTAAAAAGTACGACGAAGACACCATCCGCGAGGTAATAGAAAGCCGAAACAATGGAAAGCCTGCCAAGGAGATAGCGTCGGAGATGGAGATGCCGCTCAGGACCGTCTATTTTTACCTGAAAAACGGCAATAATAGCGAGTAGCTTTTTTAACCCTCATTCTTATAATTCTCTCATGCCCTGGTAGCTCAGCGGTGGAGCGCGCGATACTGCAAGTCACTCTTGCAGAACACGAGGCTGTTAACCGTGAGGTCGTCGGTTCGAATCCGACCCAGGGCGCTATTACTAATTTTAACTGTTTTATTCCTAAAAAGCAGTTGTTCCATACTTCTTAATTGTAATCTTCCCAGAAACATCTATGTCGATTAACATGTGTTCATCGCAAACATCTCGCAATTCTTTTGAACTTCCGGAGTACGCGTGCAAATTGATAACTTTTCCTCCCTCTTTTTGTATAAACTTGACTGCGGGCACATAATCAGAATCTCCGGTTAAAAATATTAGATGCCTGCTTTTATCGTTTTTAACAGATTCCAGCGCGTCCACAACCATTAGAACATCCAACCCCTTTTCTCTGGTCAATTTTATGACGCCGAGTTTTTTCAGGAATAAGTAAAGCTTGTCTTCCATCACAGAAGGAAAACCGGTCTTCCTAGCTGCTTCCGATGCCTCTTCCCTGCTGATGCTGACCACATACCTGAGTTTTAAATGTTTTATTTCTATGTAAGGTATCTTATCCTTAAGGCGGCTGTGGAACCTCTGTTGCCCAGAGTAGCCGGCAGGATCAATGCCGCGGTTTTTCATCGCATCATAGAACTTTACTTCTTTGACATCAAAATGCTTGTTTAATTCAGAGATCAGCGTTCCAAATTGGTCTGCGTCAAAAGGGAGATCGCTCTGTTCCTTCAAGGAATGATAAAAATTAGAACCATCTATAAACAGGATAGCGGAGGGTCTGATAGGAACACCTAAAAAGCCCGCGGTTGCCCGAGTTTCCTCAGGCAAGCACGGGGAGACTATGTATATAGTTATTAATGGTTATTTTAAAAGCCTTTCGGTATACTCTATGGTTAATCTGTGTTAATAACTAAACATCCCACTGTATATGTGATATAACATCTAAGGTTATACATTTAAATACTTATGCTGCTATAATGTCTAACGTGATCGTATGCAGAAGCTTATTATAAACATAGGCGGGGACATGCTCAAGGACATTAAAGAAGTTTTTGATGATCCAAGCAAAGGAAAGCCCAATACACACACCATGTATCTAAAGACCAGCGAGGACCTGTATGAGATGCTGTCGCCGAAGAGGTTAGAGTTATTGCGCTACATTATAGAGCACCAGGGCGAGAAGAAGAGCATATCCGAGCTGGCCAACGAGCTGAAAAGGAAGCAAGAGGCCATAAGCAGGGATACGAACGTCCTGGTCAAGTACAGCCTAGTTAAAAAGATAAAGGAGAAGAA
>CAYVZL010000010.1:0-16642 GCA_964456465.1 Microcaldota archaeon | reverse complement strand
AATGTCCCGCGAAACTTGGAGCCAACGGTATAGAATGCGTGAAATGCTCCCGCGAATGTTCTGTGAAAGAGGCGAAGATAGAGGCGGAGAAATTAGGCTATCGAGTGTTCATAGTGCCCGGTGGTGGGTTTGTCAAGAGGCTGGTTTTGAGACATAAACCAAAGGGAATAGTCGGAGTTGCCTGTCTCCCCGAAGTGATGCTAGGCATGGATCTGCTCGGGAAGACAAGACTGCCTGGCCAGGGCGTTGTTCTATTGCGAAGCGGGTGCCTTAACACCAAGGTGGATTTAGCTGAATTAAAGACTGTTTTGACCACTAAAGGGTAACGGCTGTCGTCCACGCGGTATTCGCTATCGCGCTCTAGTTCTTCGGTGTGTAGTATTAAAAAAAGCCGTGCCGAGGGAGGGCTTTGAACCCACGGCCTCTAGATTATGAGTCTAGCGCTCCACCAGGCTGAGCTACCTCGGCTCGAATTAAGTTTTGATGCTCACGCTTTAAATTGATTAGGGTCTGCCAGCAAAGGTTAAAAAAGCGCTCTGAGCAGAATTATATCATGGATTTTGAGCACAAAGCAATGAACTTGACGGATAAGAAAAAAATAGCATTTATAGCGATGTCCAAAAAGTCAGCTTACTTCCAGAAACATGCGGTTAAATTTGTCCTGGAGCGAGGATATACTCCAATATCGCAATATGGAATACTTGATTACTTTCTCTTGGATACCATAAACCGCGATGTAATCAGAAATGCAAACAATAATCTGATTAGAATATCGGATGAGCTTTGGGTTTTTGGGCCGGTGAGTGATGGCGTTCTTGCTGAAATAACGATAGTTAAGAAACAGAACAAACCCGTAAAGTACTTCGCAATTGAAAATGATAAAGACGTAAAAGAAATTTCAAAAAACGAAGTTGAATTTGAGGAAGGGCTGGAAAAACATAGAGAGCTATTATAACGCCTCAGTAGCACAGCGGTAGTGCGATCGCCTTGTAAGCGATAGGTCGGGAGTTCAAATCTCCTCTGAGGCTTTATGGGAATAGAGGTTGAGGTAAGAGCGTTCCTTACCGACAAGCAGTACAAGGATTTAACTGAATTCTTTAATGAAAATGCCGAATTCTTAGGAGAAGATGAGCAGGAAACACATTATCTATCGGGCGGCAAAGACCTTAGGATTCAAAAGAACAACAGATACTCAAAAATCTGGATGAAGAGCGGAAAGATACATGATAATCACAGGGAAGAGTTAGAAATTCGCACGGATAAAAATAACTTTAGCCTTTTGGAAAAGCTGTTTTCTGAAATGGGGCACAATGCCGAGATAAAGTGGTTTAGGAAAAGAAAGGAGTACAAGTGGGGAGATGTCACTGTTTGTTTGGATGATACAAGAGGCTATGGAAAAATAATGGAGCTAGAGAAGATAGTCGACAGTAACGAAAAGGAAAAGACATATGACTACCTTAAAACAAAATTAGGTGAACTAAAAATACCGCTTACTCCAAAAGAAAAGTTTGATTCAGCATATTCCAATTACAAGGAGAACTGGAAGGCATTGATCAACAAAAAATAACCGCTCTCTAGCCTACTTATGGTCAAACGTTCAATTTTAGGCTAATTTTCTGGTTTTTTGTCCATTTAAACTCAAAAATATCGGCAAATGACGATAAATTTAAAAATAAAGTCCGCGTAACTACTTATCGGTGATGTCAATGGCTGACGGTGATAAAGACAGGGATTGCTGCGTGGACAAGAGCATACGTAACGGCGAGAAGCACGGTGGAACATCTCGAATGGCGTACGCCAAGTTGTGCGAAGGCTTCTCCTGCGACAGCGCCGGACTTTCTTATTCTTCTGACTAATTAAGTGATAGCGTGGAACTTTTGTGGAACAAGCCGAAATGCGATAAATGCAGGCACAAGGCAGTTTCCAGGTACCCATCTACTGCTGGTGGGAAAGAAATAGGATGGGACTGCAAGGCGAGGCAGACGGCTATTCATAACAATGCATATATCAAAAGACTTGGGAACTGCTGGTACTTTGAGAAAAAATGACGTTTTCTTTTTAAACCGATGGCGCTATAATAATTACGCTTGTTTTGGAGGGAGCACATGTTAAGGATATACAAGATAGAATCAAAAGCGTTCCAAGCGGTGAAGAAAGTATTGGATGATCCGGAGAGGGTTGAAGAGACCGCTGGAGAGAAGAAAATAATAATAAACGAGTTCGCCAGAGCGGGCTACACCCTGAGAGACGGAAAGTCGATGGGTTTCAAGGAAGAGGCTAATTATCTTTACATCAAGGCGGAGGAGGAATTCTTCAAGAAAAACGAACCAAAAATACTCATAGAGGGCGTGAAGAAACTAGAAGGACCAGAGTTCGAAAAAGTAAAGCAAGAAATGGAGAAAGAGGCAGAAGACGCAGCTGTAGGAGTCGGCGCTGTCTTCGGTGAATTTTAGGGCTCGTAGGCTAGTCTGGTAGGCTCCTAGCTTCGGGCGACTAAGTCAGAAAAAGCTAGAGACCTGAGTTCAAATCTCAGCGAGCCCATCTATTTTTTCTTCTTTTTTGGCTTTCTCATCATCTCTTTCTGGTACTCGAAATAGGAATAGACGACCAGATAGATTGCGACCAGAATGATTGGCACTAGAACCAGGTAAAAGGAATAGACTTTGAATATGCCAAATACGGCTATCACTCCCGCTAGTTTGAACAGCTTTCCTCCGAGGGCGTGGGTCCTGTTCCATACAGCGTCACTGCTTATGGTCCAAGGCGTCCTAATCCCTATGAACCAGTTCCTCTTCGCGTGCTCTACGAGAATTCCGCAGTAATAAATCAGGATTCCGAAGGCCGGCGATAGGACCTGGCCCATGTCGAACCTAACTCCTCGGTTCCATAAGATACTCAGGAGGAAGATGTAGAATAGGAACAGGAATATCACGACCACAAAGCCGTCGAAATAGCCTCTGAATTTCGCGATGTTCTCTTTCAGCGGGTCGATTCTCGGTATCGCGAGGAACAAGAGGAAAAGACAGACAGAGATTATCGGCAGGATAAACAGCGCCCAGAACTTGTCCATGTATCCATCCACAGTTCCCTCGATGTTCCAGTGCGACGCTATCTTATCGGGCATCATCGGATAAAAATAGACGGCTAACGCGAAGGAAATCAGCACTACCCCGAGGCTGAACATTTCGGCCTTTCTCTTTATGCACATTCCAATCAAGTAATTTAAAGCTGCGCGGGTTAATAAAAGTGTAATTTATATAAAGGCGCGCTTCAAATATTAACCTTGCAAACCCGCCTTAGCTCAACGGCAGAGCACACGGCTGTAGTCAAGATGGGCGCTATATGCGTCGGTAGATACCGTGGGGTTGTGAGTTCAAATCTCACAGGCGGGAGTGGGATAGCATGAGAATACGGAACTACATGCGCGGAAGGAGGATCCAGAAGCTTGAGAAAAAGAAAAGCAGGGTAGAGGAGCGGCTCAATGCAGTGCGTGCGCTCGATGAATCCAGCGCAGTGCTCGATGAAGCCCGCGCAATGTTCGAAAAACCAGACGCCGAGGTCAGCAAAAAACTGCAGAAAGCGAGGCTGGACAGGCATTTGGATGATTTGAATGACATTGAAAAGCTGGTGCTGTTGGATAAGAGGATAAAGGAATTAAAGGCGAAGCAGCAAAAGTAATAGTCATTGCGGAGACGCGGCGACTCAACATATTGAAAAGCTCTCGTAGTCTAGTGGCCTAGGATCCAGGCCTGTCGAGTCTGGGACCCGGGTTCAAATCCCGGCGAGGGCGTTTTTCCCGCATCTTTTTTGCAAATAAAAACCGATATATGGGAAAGCATAGAAAGCTTTTTATACATGAAGACGAAAAACAATATACTCGTCTAGTTTTTATTATTTGAAAAGCTAGCTTTGGGTATCCTCCAGATTCAAAGCGGTGGTAGTTTGGCATTTGACTTGAAGAAAATCCTGGAACACGAGATGGTTCCAAAACACGAAGTTCTGTCCAAGAAGGAGTCAGAGGAGCTGTTGAAAAAGTACGGGATAACCTCTGATAACTTGCCAAAGATCAATGAAAACGATCCAGTGGTCCAAGTCGTAAAAGCGAAGAAGGGGGACGTTCTCAGGATAATTAGACGAAGCCCGACTGCTGGCGAAGCGGTCTATTTCCGACTAGTTGTGTGAGCACATGTATCATTGGGAAGTAGTAGAGTCCATCTTTAAGGAGAACCCGCTGGTGAAGCAGCACATAGACTCCTTTAACGAGTTTTTGAACAACAAGATACACCGGGTCATTGAAGAGATAAAACAGATAGACACGAACAAGGAAGGCTGCGTCATAAAGCTTCACAAAATCCGGCTAGAGATGCCCGTAGCAACAGAAGCGGACGGCTCTAAGAGGATTATCCTACCGATGGAGGCCAGACTGAGGAACAGGACCTATGCCGCTCCTGTTTTTATGGAGATGGGCCTGATGGAAGATGGTGTCGAGAAGGATAGGGATGATGTTTACATAGGCGATTTACCCATAATGCTTCGCTCAGACCTTTGCCATCTGAAAGGGATGAACCAGGAAGAGATGATAAAGGCCGGAGAGGATCCTAACGACCAGGGCGGCTATTTCATAATCAATGGTTCTGAAAAGGTTCTTGTTTCTGTCGAAGACCTTGCCCCTAATCGGATGATAGTCACCAAAGAGGCCAAGGGCGGAAAGAGGATGGTCGTCGGCAGGATTTTCTCGATAAGGGGGGGCTTTAGGGCGAAAGTCTCTGTCGAGCGAAACAAGGAAGGGATGGTCTACGTCTCTTTCCCGACTTCACCAAAGAACCTGAACCTGTTCATAGTTCTGAAAGCTCTCGGGCTTGACAAAAAGCAGAACCTATTGGAGGCTTTTTCTGACAAGAGAGAGGTCATCAACGACATCCTTCTGAACCTCGAGAGCATCGAGGCGAGAAACCAGGAGGAATCTCTCGACTATATTGGAAAGAGGGTAGCAGCAGGACAGCCTTCCGACTATCGTAAGTCAAGGGCCGGAAAGATTCTAGACGATTACATGCTGCCACACGTAGGAATCACCGAAGAGGAGAGGATGAGAAAGGCTTATTTCCTGGCCCGAATGGCCGAGAGATGCATCGAGGTGGCCTACAACAAGAGAGACGAGGATGACAAGGACCATTACGCCAACAAGAGGATAAAGATTGCCGGCAACCTTATGGAGGACCTTTTCAGATACGCGATGAGCTACCTGATAAAGGACATGAAATACCAGATTGAGCGAGCCAATACCAGAGGGAGGAAATTACAACTTAAGACGCTGATCAGACCTGACGCCTTTTACGATAGAATCAGATTTGCGATGGCAACGGGCAACTGGGTCGGCGGAAGACAGGGTATTTCCCAATTACTGGATAGGACGACCTATATCTCCATGGTTTCGCACTTGAGGAGAGTCGTATCTCCGTTATCTAAAACTCAGCCGCACTTCGAAGCCAGAGACCTGCATCCGACCCACTGGGGGAAGCTGTGCCCCAACGAGACGCCAGAAGGCCAGAGCTGCGGGCTGCAAAAGAACCTGGCAATAGGCTGTCTGATTTCTTCAAAAGAGACTACGGGTCTGGAAAAGAACCTGGCTCAGCTGGGGACTAACCTGATTAAAAAGTGATGTTCATGATAGGAGCGGGGGTTTATCTCAACGGAAGGCTCGTAGGATTTCATGAGACTCCGAAAGAGTTCGTACAGCAGGTCAAGATAAAAAGGAGAGTTGGAGAGTTTCCGCAGGACATGAGCGTAGCCTATTACGAGGATTTGAACGAGGTCTATCTGAACGCGGATGAGAACAGGGCGATGAGGCCTCTTATAATCGTGGAGAAGGGGAAGCCGAAGCTGACTACAGAACATGTTAAGCTACTGAAGGAGAACAAGATGAAGTTCTCTGATCTGGTCAAGAACGGCATAGCGGAGTTCTTGGATGCGGAAGAGGAGGAGAATTCCTATATCGCTATAGACGAGACAGAGCTGACTGAGGAGCACACCCATCTGGAGATACACCCTTCCCTGATACTGGGCGTCTGCTCTGCCGTTTCACCTTTCCCCGAGCATAACTCAGCCCCCAGAGTGCCCATGACCAGCCAGATGATGAAGCAGGCGCTAGGGATGTACGCTTTCAATTTCAACCTGAGGACAGACACCCAGAGCCACGTTATGCTATATCCTCAAGTCCCTATCGCCCAGACCAAGTACACAAAGATAACCGGGATAGACAATAAAGCCGCGGGCCAGAACTTCGTTATAGCGCTGATGCCTTTCTACGGTTTCAACATCAACGACGCCGTGATCATAAACAAAGGCGCGATAGACAGGGGGCTGGCTAGGACGGTGTATTACAGGACTTACGAGGCCGAGGAACGAAAGTATCCCGGCGGCCAGAAGGACAGGTTCGAAAAGCCTAAGCAGGAGATCCAGGGCTATCGCGGGGAAGATGCTTACAAATATTTGGATGACAACGGAATCATAGAGCCGGAATTCTATGTCGGAGCTGGCGATGTGCTGGTCGGAAAGACCTCGCCGCCCAGGTTCTTGGAAGAGGTCAGCGAGTTCGGGGTTCTGGAGGAGAAGAGGAGAGAGAACGCCGAGGCTATCAGGCATGGCGAAGACGGGATAGTCGACTGGGTCATGATAACCGAGGGAGAAGGCGGAAACAGGCTCGTCAAGGTCAGGACACGAAAGTCAATGATTCCGGAGATAGGGGACAAGCTCGCTGCAAGACACGGCCAGAAGGGGGTAATAGGGCTGGTGGTCGACGAGCGGGACATGCCGTTTACGGAATCGGGCATAGTACCGGACATGTGCGTGAACCCGCATGCGATACCTTCGAGAATGACTGTGGGATTTTTGCTTGAGGGGCTGGGGGCTAAAGCAGGCTCATTGGCCGGAACTAACGTGGACTCGACTCCTTTTGACGGTGTGACGGAAGAGGAGATGAAAGAAGAGCTCAAGAAGTACGGTTTCAAGCCAGACGGAAGGGAAGTCATGTACGATGGGATGACTGGAGAGAAAATCGAGGCACAGATATTCACTGGAGTCATCTATTACCAGAGGCTTAAGCACCTGGTCTCGAACAAGATACACGCCCGAGCAAGGGGCCCGGTGCAGATACTGACAAGGCAGCCCACAGAAGGAAGGGGGAGAGAGGGCGGTCTGAAATTCGGAGAGATGGAACGAGACTGCCTGATAGGGCACGGCGCTTCCATGACGCTGATGGAGAGGCTGTTGGAGGAGTCGGACAAGGCTACAGAGATAGTCTGTGCCAATTGTGGCATGCTCGCTGTCAGTGACCAGATAAGGAAGAAAAGCTTCTGCCCGGTCTGCGGCGAGTCTGAGGTCTATCCGATAGAGATGAGCTACGCGTTCAAGCTTCTCCTGAACGAGCTGAAGGCGATGTGCGTCTTCCCTAAACTGAAGCTAGAAGATAAGGTGTGATTATGATCGGCAAGAAAATAAAAAGCATTGACTTTGAACTGCTTTCCCCAGACAGACTCAGGAAGATGAGCACGGTCAGGATAGTCACACCAGACACTTATGACGATGACGGCTACCCTATCGAGAGCGGCTTGATGGACCCGAAGCTGGGGGTTATAGATCCGGGCCTTAGGTGCAAGACCTGCGGCGGTGGGATAACCTCCTGTTCCGGCCACTTCGGTCACATAGAGCTGATCAGGCCTGTCGTCCATATCGGTTATGTCAAGATGGTCCTGACCCTGTTGAAGACTACCTGCAAGAAGTGCGGCCGGATACTGCTGGACCCGGCGCAGATAGAGAGATACAGGGCGCTAATGCTCAAGGAAGAGAGGGAAGAGGAAGAGGAAAAGACGATAGACATACTCGAGAAGACTAAAAAGGCTACCAAATGCCCCCACTGCGACCAGAAACAGGACCCGATAAAGCTGCTCAAGCCAACCACTTTCTATGAGGGCGACCAGAGGCTGCTTCCGACCCAGATAAGGGAGCGGCTGGAAAGGATACAGGACCATGACCTGAAGATGCTTGGAATAAACTATAAGGTAGCCAGGCCTGAGTGGGCCGTGCTGACTGTTCTGCCAGTCCCTCCAGTCACCACAAGACCGTCGATCACTCTAGAGACGGGGGAGAGGTCGGAAGATGACCTTACCCACAAGCTGGTCGATGTCCTCAGGATCAACCAGAGACTGTCAGACAACATATCCGCAGGGGCGCCGCAGCTGATAGTGGAGGACCTCTGGGACCTGCTACAGTATCATGTCACTACTTATTTCAACAACGAGGTTTCCGGCATTCCTGCTGCAAAGCACCGCTCTGGCCGGCCGTTGAAGACGCTTTTCCAAAGGCTGAAAGGCAAGGAAGGGAGATTCAGATACTACCTTTCAGGCAAGAGAGTCAATTTCTCTGCAAGGACCGTGATATCCCCTGACCCGTGCCTGTCCATTTCAGAGGTCGGTGTGCCTCTGGAGATAACAAAAGAATTGACTGTCCCCCAGTATGTGAATGACTGGAACCTGGAGGAGATGAAGGAACTCGTGAAGAGGAAGGAGTATCCTGCTGCTAACTATATAATCAGGCCGGACGGAAAGAGGAAGAAAATCAGCGATCTGAACCGAGAAGAGATTCTAACCGAGCTGGCTATAGGCTATGTCATCGAGAGGCAGCTGAAAGACGGGGATATAGCTATCTTCAATCGTCAGCCCTCGCTACACAGACCGTCAATGATGGCGCACGAAGTGAAAGTGCTGCCTGGCAAGACTTTCAGGATGAATGACGCAGTCGCTGAACCTTACAACGCCGATTACGATGGCGACGAGATGAATCTGCACATCCCGCAGACAGAGGAGGCGCAGATTGAAGCTAAGACTCTCATGAAAGTAGAAAATCACATTATTTCTATCAGGCACGGTCATCCAATCATAGTACCGCATCAAGACCATGTTAGTGGATTATTTCTCATGACTAGGTCAGACACCTTGTTTAACAAGCAGGACGCCCTATTCCTGATGAGCAAGGTTGGCATAAACGAACTGCCGAAAGACAAGGACGGTATGTACGAGGGCAAGGACCTATTCAGCATGATTATTCCGAACAACATAAGCATACATTACAAGTCAGGACTGTGCAGGAAATGTGGGACCTGCGACAAGGAAAAGTGTTTCTACGATGCCTACGTGACTATAGAAAGGGGCAAGATAAGGTCAGGTGCCATAGACGGAAAGGGCATGCCTAATATTCTGCTAAAAGAGATTTACCTGAAGAGCGGGTCTGAAGTAGCTAAAAAGTTTATAGATGACACGACAAGATTGGGACTAGCCGCAATCATGCTCAAAGGATTCACAATCTCTGTTTCTGATTCCGACCTATCTGTAAAGGCGCAGGAAGAGGTAAATTCTATTTTAGATGGGGCGAGTAGAACAGTCGATGAATTGATAGAGCAGTATAGAAGAGGGGAGTTAGAAAGAGTACCGGGAAAGACGACAGAGGAGACTCTTGAGGACAGAATAATGTCGGAACTGGGCAAGGCAAGGGACAGGGCGGGGAGAATGGCTGAAAAAGACCTCGGAAAGGACAATCACGCCGTACTTATGACAAAATCCGGTGCTAGAGGCAGCGCTATAAACTTGACCCAGATGTCTGCTTGCGTGGGACAGACGGCTATGAGAGGAAAGAGGATACTAAGAGGCTATCGAAATAAGACGCTGCCGCACTTCAAAGAGGGGGATATCTCCGCAAAGGCCCGAGGATTTATCAAGAATTCATTCAGAGACGGTCTCACGCCGGTTGAATACTTCTTCCATTCCATGAGCGGCAGGGATGCGCTTGTCGACAAGGGCGTTAGGACCAGCAAATCCGGCTATATGCAGAGAAGGCTCATCAACGCATTACTAGATATCTCGCTTAGGTCTGACAGGAGCGCGAGAGACTCTGCAGGCTCTATTGTCCAGTTCATGTACGGGGAGGACGGCCTTAATCCGATATACTCAAGCGGAAGCGGCAGTGTGGATGTTAAGAAGCACCTAGAGTGATGTTATGGAGAAGGTTTTTGAAGCATACGAGGACAAGCTGCCTAAGAAAACGTTAGATATGATCAGAGAGAAAACAAAAGATTTAAAAGTAAATGAGGTCAAAAAGATACTCGAGGACGTATATAACGATTATTTGGCTTCACAGGTAGAGCCGGGAGAGGCAGTCGGGGTTGTCGCTGCCCAGTCGATAGGGGAACCGGGCACCCAAATGACCATGAGGACCTTCCACCACGCCGGGGTTGCAGAGCTAGCTGTTCCTCAAGGACTGCCAAGGCTAATGGAGATAGTCGACGTACGTAGAGTACCTACAATGCCTATAATGTGGATATACCTCAAGAAGGGCAGTGATGAAGAGGGAGTCGTGAAGTTCGCAAAAGCGCTTGAGGAGATAACCATCGAGAGAGTAGCGGAAGTGGTCGAGGACTTCCAAGACAAGAAATTGATAATAACTTTCAATTACAAAAAGCTCGACGACGAGGGTCTTGAGCTCAAAGAAGTTGTGAAACAGGTCGAGAAGGGCCTGAGGAAGAAGACGAGCAAGGAAGAGGACAACGTCATAACCTTCGAATTCGGCGCAACTTCGTTGAAGTCGTTGAGGAAATACGCCACGAAACTGCGCGAAACAAAAATAAAGGGCATTGGCGGCATCAAGAAAGGCGCGGTAATAAAGAAGGGCAGCGAGTACATAATCCAGACCGAGGGGACCAACCTGGACGAAGTCCTTGCGCTGCCTGAAGTCGATCACACCAGGACGAGCTGCAACAACATAAAGGAAATAGAGAACGTTCTGGGAATAGAAGCGGCGAGAGGCGCGGTGCTGAGAGAGGCTAAGGGTGTCCTAGACGACGAGGGCCTTGATGTAGATATAAGGCATCTGATGCTTGTCTCGGACCTCATGTGCATAAACGGCACTGTAAAAGCGATCGGAAGGCAGGGCATCTCCGGCGAAAAGAGCTCGGTCTTCGCGAGAGCGGCCTTCGAAGAGACGGTCAGGCATCTGCTCGACGCTGCCCTTAAAGGGACGAAAGACGAACTTAAGGGCGTTGCTGAGAACATTATCGTCGGCCAGCCGATACCGGTGGGTACTGGTTCGGTCAGCCTGATAATGAAGAATAAATGAAACCATCGGTGTTCTGATGGATTTGAATCTGGCCTTGAAAAGGATAATTGAGACGGGAAAAGTAGATTTCGGCAGTGAGAAGACTGTCAAGAACATAATGAGCGGAGATGCGAGATTGGTGATACTGGCGTCCAACTGCCCAAAGCCCATAAGGGGGGAAGTGGAGAAGTACGCGAAGATAGAAAACATACCGGTCATAAAGTATTCGGGCACAGCGCTCCAGCTGGGCGAAGCGTGCGGTAAGCCGTTCTTGATAGCCGCCCTTACCGTGCTTAACCCGGGCAGCGTTTCGATAGGAGAATTGGCATGATAAAATTGGACAGCGATGCGATAGGGCTGATAAAGGATTTCGAGTCGAAGACAGGTGCTGTAGTAAAGGACTGCATAATAAACGGTAACGAGATAACGTTCATAATCAAAGAAGGCGACATGGGCCTCGCGATAGGCAAAAAGGGGGCCATAGTGAACAAGATAAAGAAAGAGCTGGACAAGGAGATACATATCTACGAGCACTCCGAGGACCCGTCGAGGTTCATAGTAAACGTCCTGTTCCCCGTCAAGGTGGAGAGAGTGGAGATAAGCGGGAAAGAGGCCAAAGTCTATATCGACAAGCTCAATAAGAAGAGGGCCATCGGCAAGGGCGGGAAGAAAATCAACACAGCCAAGGAGCTGGCGTTGAGACATTTCGGGATAGAGAACATAGTGGTGGAATAATGCCGGGAGAATTCGCAGCAAGGAAATTGGGGAAGGACAGGAAGAAATTCAATTGGGAAGACGGTCACTACACCCAGCATATGAGGAGAAAGCAGAAGAAGTACGACGACCCGCTAGAGGGAGCGCCGCAGGGTTCCGGCATAGTGATAGAGAAAGTCGGGAGGGAGCAGAAACAGCCCCACTCCGGCATCATAAAATGCGTCAGAGTGCAGCTGCTCAAGAACGGGATTACGGTGACTGCCCATGTCCCGAGAGACGGAGCGATAAAGCAGATAGACGAGCATGATGAAGTGCTTATCGAGGGGCTGGGCGGCTCGCAGGCCGGCCCACTGGGGTCTATGTGGGGCGTGAAATACAAAGTGATTAAGGTCAATGGCATCAGCCTGGAAGAGCTGAGGCTGGGAAGAAAGGAGAAACCGAAGAGGTAAAACCATGGAAAATCTCGTTTTTGGGAAATGGAAATCGGATGTGGAGGTTCTTGACCCCAGTCTGAGGAGTTATATTAATCTAACAGCTAAAGTGTCTTTCTTCACCCAGGGAAGGCACGCGAAGAAAGTCTTTGGGAAGGCGAAAGTCCATATAGTCGAGAGACTGATTAACAACCTGATGCGAGGGGGCACTGGGAGGAAAATCTCAGGCAGGGTAATCAGGGGCAGAGGCGGATGCGGAAAGAAGGCGAAGATGTCGAAGATAGTCAAGATCGCATTCGAGACGGTAAACCAGAAGACTGGCAAGAACCCGATCGAAGTATTTGTCATGGCGATAGAGAACGCCGCTCCGAGGGAGGAGACGACCAGGGTGAGGTACGGCGGTATAACGTACCCGGTTGCTGTGGACGTCTCGCCGCAGAGAAGGGTGGATTTTGCCCTGAGGAACATAGGCAGAGCGTTTGCCATCCGTTCCTTCGACAACAAAAAGAGCGCTGCCGAGGCTTTGTCCGAAGAGCTAATTCTTGCCGCTAATAATGACGCTCAGAGCCATGCGATTGCCAGGCGCATAGACATAGAAAGAACCGCAAAAAGCGCCAGGTAGTAAGAGACTGAGGTAACATTATGGGACGTAAAAGGTAACATTATGGGACGTAAAGAGCAGGTTGTTAAGAAAGCGCACGGTCTGATGTACAAGCTTGAGAACATCAGGAACTTCGGGATAGTCGCCCATATCGACCATGGAAAGACGACCCTGACCGACAATCTCATCTATGGCGGGGGCCTGATGAGCGAGGAGCTGGCCGGGAAAGAGGTGGTTATGGACTCTTACATCCTGGAGTATGAGAGGGGCATCACTATCCTTGCCGGGAACATCTCTCTGGTTTACGACTATAATGGAAAGGACTATTTGGTCAATCTGATTGATACGCCCGGGCACGTCGATTTTGGAGGCCAGGTCACCAGGGCGATGCGGGCTATAGACGGGGCGATTGTAGTAATCTGCGCTGTCGAGGGGGTCATGCCGCAGACAGAGACGGTAATCATACAGGCACTTAAAGAGAGAGTCCGGCCGGTCCTGTTCATCAACAAAGTCGACCGTCTGATCAACGAGCTCCAGGTCACTCCGGAGCAGATGCAGGAGAGGTTCATGAAAACAATAAACAAGGTCAACAACCTAATAAGGAAGCATGCGCCGGAGGAATTCAAGGAAAAATGGCAGGTCAATGTCGAGGGAGGTACAGTGGCTTTCGGCTCTGCATATTCTAACTGGGCCATCTCCTACCCTTTCATGCAGGAGACCAAACTCAGCTTCAAGGACATTTATGATCATTGCAAACAGGAGAAGCAAAAGGAACTGGCGAAAAAACTGCCCTGCTACAAAATCATACTGGACATGGTGATTAACCATCTTCCCAACCCGCTGACCGCTCAGAAGTACAGGATACCCAGCATCTGGCACGGGGACCTTGATTCGCAGGCAGCGAAGGACATGATGAACTGCAACAGGGACGGAAAACTGGTCATAATGGTGACGGGCATGAAAGTGGACCCGCACGCTGGAGAGATAGCGACAGGGAGAGTTTTCTCAGGCTCTGCGAAGAAGGGAATCAAGGTTTTCCTGATCAACAAGATGATGGATGCGACTCTGCAGCAGATAGGGGTCTACATGAGCAAGACGGAGAGGTTCCAGGTGGAGGATGTCCCTGCGGGCAATATCGCCGCCATCACCGGCCTTCGAGACGCTTATGCCGGTGAGACGGTGGCTGAAGACAGGATAGAGCCGTTCGAGGCCATAAAGCACTATTCCGAGCCGGTCATAACAAAATCTGTGGAGGCGAAAAACCCGAAAGATTTGCCAAAGCTGATTGAGGCGTTGAGGCAGGTCGGAAAGGAAGACCCTACAGTCAAAGTCCAAATCAACGAGGAGACGGGGGAGCACCTGATTTCCGGCATGGGCGAATTGCATCTTGAGATTATAGAGTACATGATACTGCATGACAAGAAAGTCGAGATAGAGACTTCAAAGCCTATCGTTGTCTATCGCGAGACTGTTATGAAGGAGAGCCCGGAGGTAGAGGGCAAGAGTCCCAATAGGCACAACAAATTCTATCTCGTCGCTGAGCCGATGGAAGAGGGGGTCTATGAGGGCATAATGACTGGCGAGATACCCGAGGGGAGACCAAAGGACATCAAGACGCTGGCTAAGAGGCTGGAAGAAAGGGGCATGGACCACAATGAAGCCAAGAAAATATGGGAAATCTATAACCGCTGCGCGTTCATAGACATGACGAAAGGGGCGCAGTATCTCAACGAAGCGAAGGATCTCATACTCGAAGGCTTTGAGGAGGCCATGGACGCGGGCCCCATTGCCCAGGAGAAGTGCACCAAGCTAAAAATCAAGATAATGGATGTCAAGCTGCACGAAGACGCCGTCCATAGAGGGCCGGCACAAGTGATACCGGCGGTCAAGCGCGCCATACTTGCGGCTATGCTTTACGGTGACGCGGTTTTGCTCGAGCCCAAGCAAAAGCTTTTTATTTCAGTGGCACAGGAATATATGGGGGCAGTTTCTAACGATATCCAAGGAAGGAGAGGTCAGATTCTCGAGCTGACTCAGGAAGAGGACCTATTGTCTATCGTCTCTAAAGTCCCTATCGCCGAGATGTTCGGCTTCGCTGCCGGCATCAGGTCCGCGACCCAGGGAAGGGCTCTCTGGACCACGGAATACCTCGGTTATGAGCGATTGCCTAAGGAAATGCAGAACCAGATTGTGAGGAGCATACGGGAGAGGAAGGGGCTCAAGGCAGAGTCGCCAACCCCGAACGACTTCCTCGAGTGATGATAATAATATTGTTGGAGGTAAATTGATATGGCTGACAAGAAACCACACCTGAACCTGGTGTTCATAGGGCACGTAGACCACGGTAAGAGTACCGCTGTCGGTAGAATCCTATATGACACTGGAGCTCTGAGTGATGTAGATTTAAGGAAATTGAAGGAAGAGGCGGCCAAAGTTGGTAAGGCCACGTTTGAGTTCGCCTTCGCAATGGACAGATTAAAGGAAGAGAGAGAAAGAGGTCTGACGATAGACATAGCTCACAAGGACTTCCAGACGCAGAAGATTTACTTTACCATCATAGACGCGCCTGGCCACAGGGACTTCGTGAAAAACATGATTACTGGTACCTCCCAGGCAGACGCAGCAGTATTAATCGTGTCTGTCAAGGAAGGTGTCCAGACCCAGACAAGAGAGCACGCTTTCTTGGCGAAGACTCTTGGCGTGAAGCAGCTCATCATAGGGCTGAACAAGATGGACGCAGTGAACTATGACCGGGTCAAGTTTGAGGATGTCAAGAAAGACGTGACCAACCTGCTGAAGAACATCGGCTACAAGATCGAAGAGGTCCCAATGATACCGATATCCGCCTATATGGGAGACAACATAGCCAAGAAGAGCGACAAGACCCCATGGTATAACGGACCTACCTTGCTCGAGACTCTTGACATGCTGAAGGTGCCTGAGAAGCCGATGACAAAGCCGTTGAGACTGCCGATACAGGACGTCTACACCATCACAGGCGTAGGAACAGTCCCTGTCGGTAGAGTCGAGACAGGCGTTCTGAAGGTGAACGACAAGGTCATCATAATGCCGGCAAACGTCACTGGTGAGGTCAAGAGCATAGAGATGCACCATGTCCAGATGCCGCAGGCGGAGCCAGGCGACAACGTAGGCTTTAACCTGAAGGGCGTCGAAAAGAATGCCATCAGGAGAGGAGACGTGTTAGGTCTTCCGAGCAACCCGCCAACAGTCGCGGAAGAGTTCACAGCGCAGATAGTCGTGCTGAACCACCCGACAGCGATAACCGTTGGATATCAGCCGGTTCTCCACTGCCACACAGCGCAGGTGGCCTGCAGCGTGACTGAGATTACAAAAAAGATAGACCCGAAGACAGGCCAGACTGTTGCTGAAAAGCCAGATTTCATCAAGACAGGCGACGTGGCTGTCCTCAAGTTCAGGCCGACGAAGCCCATGGCGATAGAGAAAGCGAGCGACTTCCCGCAATTGGGGAGATTTGCTGTAAGGGACATGGGTCAGACGGTAGCCGCGGGCATGGTAATCGACGTCGTGAAGAAACAGATGTAACCAGATTTTTTAGAGGTGTAAAGGAATGGCCCAAATAGCGAGCATAAAACTAATATCACCGGATTACGAGAAGCTTCAGCACGTGTGTTCCGAGATAAAGGACATCGCGTTGAAGACCGGTGCAAATGTCGCTGGACCAATTCCTTTACCAACAAAGAGGCTTTCTGTCTCTACGCTAAGGACGCCTTGC